>NYUB01000173.1 GCA_002683785.1 Deltaproteobacteria bacterium | reverse complement strand
TTCAACCGTGACGAGACATTATGGCTCCATCATTCAAGTGATGGCCAATTATGACCGGTTATTTCTGAGTGTTCTCGCTCTTGTCACCTGACGGAGCCTGAGCATCGCGGGGGGTGTAGAAATTCACTGTATAGGAGCTGACATTATGGCTATGTTGGCTCAAGCTAAGCACATTGCCACAGAATATCCTTTCACTTTCGATTCATTTTTGTGACTCAACTATGTATCAACCTCCAAACTCAAATTCTATAGGCAATCCTACTTGATTTACTCTGAGAGATTAATCATGATAGAATTGCTAAAGCGTGTGTAAAAACTTGTTTGCTGACAGATTTTTCATGTCATTTAGAAGTCACTGGATTTCACACAGAAAACATTGTTAAATAGGTGCTCAAGCAAAGGAATTAACTATTGATGTCCAATCCTGAGGCTAGCTAATAAGGTAGATGCTCCAACAGTAAGAAAGGATATATTGTAATGACCAAGTTCACACCGATTTGCCCGCTGATGCTCGTTGCTTCCCTTTTCGGCTTTAGCGAGCATCCCCTTGTGGCTGTGCCTCAGCAATCCGTGCTTGATTCTTACGAGCAGTTTGGGAACATTGACCAAGCTGCCGAAATTCTGAGAAAGCAGACCGCTGAAGCCAAGACACATTCGTTTTCAAGAGATTGGTTCGATTGGGAATTTCTCCTGCGCCGATATGTTGACGAAGGTCGTTGTGACGAGAATGCGTTGAAGATGTTAGCTGCTTATTTTCGTGGTGCGATATTCGATCGGTATTGTACTTTGGAGTCTCAAGGGGAAGGTGAGATGTTTTATATCTTCAATACATCCATGGATGGAGAGCCGAAATTATGGGGATCTAGTGGCAAAGTTTTTCTCCATGATGTCCATGGTGGTGGTGGGCATGGAGGTTGGGGGGCACACTCCCGTATGTTGATTTACGAAGAACTGATCAAGCAAGGAATTCTGAGTAAGGAGGAACAGGTCTTGTTCAGGAAAATCGTTGTGCAGAGCCTTAGCGAAGACTTTCTAGATTTCAACTGCTTGGAGCGTGGTGCTAACAATCGTCCATACAAAAACACCGGAGGGATTGCAGCAGCCGTTCGTATTTTTCCTCATATGCCAAGGGTTAAGGAATTGAAGGCATGGATTGAACGACAATGGAGAGAACTTGTAGAACATGGTGATATTTTCGAAGTGAACCATTTTCCCTATGGAGGCCTTCACTTGTCCGGGATGTTCGATATTGCTTCTGAAACTGGAAAAATCAAGGAACCTGCTAATCGCAAACTCATTTATACCATGGCTAGGCGATACGTTTTGCTAAATCATGGCATGGGTGTTCGAGGAAACCCCAACGCAGCAGCCCAAGCCAACGTCAAATTCACCAGCAAGGAGATGTTCGACAATCCGTGGCACGCGCCATACTACGGAGACACCTTAGTTCCGGACTTCTGGTATCGAGCAGCCCAAGAATTCAGAGACCCAGAATTCCTTTGGGCTGCGGTTCAAACCAGTATCGGTCCAGAACCACCCATAGGAGAGAATCAGGATGAGATGCGGGGGCAATGGGAAAATGCATATGTTCGGCGTTTTGCTTGGTTCATCGAGCATGATATAGATCCACATCTACCTCAAACTGGTTCATCGATTGGTCTGCTAAGTCCAACAATTTATCGTATCAAGGAACGACTTTACTTATGCACTGGAAGGGAACAAGATCAACCATTTGCTTCTTTTTACTTGTTCGATCGCAACAACGAATACATGCATTGTTTTGGTGATGCTATGGGGCGGCTTTACGAATACTGTGTTGATGGTGCGAAGCTGATTGGATCATCGGGCAAATACAACGGAATATTTATTGGTCAAGCTTACTACGATATGCTAATGGTTCGGCATCCGGATGATGCCTTTCCAATGCATCCCGCTATGCCAGAACATCATTGGGGACGTCATGCTTTTTTGGATCAGACTGCCCAGGTTTGGCGTCGAGCTTCGTGCAGCTTGCCCAGCATCACGCATTGTCGTACTGGTCCTGATTCGAAGAATTGGCGATACGCGCCGGGGTTGCACGATCTTTGGACATGGAGGCGGGTTGATGATCCAGTAGGAGCCTCTGCTGCCAATATGGATGGTTTAATATATCTCAACAACGATTATACGTTACACAGTGTTACCTTGCGACTGAACGGTAGTCCAGATGAGAATGGTAAGGAGGACAAGGTCTTCCTTCGGGATCTTCGACTTGTTGGGCCTAAGGGCGACATTATGTTAGCGGATTTTTCCCATCAACCTGAGAATTTCAAGGTTACACGACGCAAGTTGTCTGATCCCAATGGTGAGTGGGAAACTATGGACCCAATGCCAGTGGCTATTGTTACTGAGGATGGCAGGAAAGTTTTGGAAGTCATGGTAGAACCTGATTTCTCGTATGCTCTGCGGGTGGGTGTCTCTCATCAGGAGTTCAACTTGGCTGAGGATTACACGCGTGTGAGCTTTGATTTCAAAGGGATTAGTAGCGAACCTTATTTGCGCTATCGACAAGGTTGGCGTTACGGTCAAACGGGTTCACCAGCTTTGGTTTCAGACATGATTCTTAATGATCGTACTGTGGTGCCATCTCACGATGTCCGGGGTGGTATTCTGGATCTAGATTCTGTACTCGTCGAGGATCGTGACAGGGATTCTTTTGGCAGTTTCACTTATCGTAATTACTTCGGTGCTCGGAGTACTTGGACTCGTCATACATTACTGACTCAGGAAGGTATTCTTGTTGTGCATGATATCTATGTTGCAGGTTCTGAGACGGATGGTTATCGTGTTGGTCCCATCTGGTGCCTGCGAGCTGATGGCCAATGGACCGAAGGCCAACGTGAAGATGGTCATCAATGGCGGAAGTTCGAAAACGTGCCGCCAACGCATGACAGCAGGCGTCACTGGTTCGACGCACCAGCTTTCGATCATGCATCTTGGAAAAAAAGAAAGAAGCGTGTTCTCGTTTATATTCATCCTGCCGCTGGCCAGACCTATGGTCAACTCCAGCATGAATCCACGCCGGATTTTTCCCGTGAAATCAATACAAACAGTTCGTGGGCAGCTTCTATTGTCAAAACAGGCCAGTCGAAAGTCTTCTTGAGTATAATTATCCCGTTTAACGAGGGTGAAGATGTTACCAGTCTGCTTGATCATCTGGAGACCAGCTTGGACACAGACGGAAACCCTAACGTGAGCATTGGAAATACAACAATTATGCTCTCCACCGAAGGGAAATGGAAGATCAGTCGAAAGTAAGATCTTTTCTTTCCTTGTCAACCCAACCCAGAATGTCATTTAGATTACTTAACGTACATATCCTAAATTGGAGGATGTTGCCGTCTATGCTGGTTTCTCTTTCAGCTTGCGTTCGAGGAGGTCCAATTTTGGATGGATTAACCATTTCCATAGTGGTGGTATCATGCACGGCCAGAAACAACCAAAATATCCTGACGGAAGTCTGAGTGCTCCTGTTGTTGGCTGGAGTTGCCAGAATGGCACGTTAGCTTTCAAATGATGTGCAGAATGACGACTGAGTTCCAATAGCATCCAGCGACTCCAGCGAGCTTCAGAGTCCCAACTATGGAGTTCAGTGACTACTTCGTCTTCTTCTCGATGAAGTCCATAGTGCCGAATGTAGTTTACGTACTCGAGCAGGAAAACTGCTGATGCCGAATAAATCAACCATGTTGAGCCCACGGCAGTATTATATAGAAAAAGTGCCGTGGCAGTGAGTAATGACAGGATAGTCCGCAGCAGAACTGGATTGCGAATGCCAGGAAACTTTCGCGACATTTCTCTGTGTATACTGAGCCATTGGAAGGGAATCGTCACCACAAGGTGCTTCCAGAATCCTCGGCCAAGTGGTGCACTTGCACCATCTCTGTTCATTGCCACATAACGGTGGTGATTGCGGTTATGTTCTTGTGTGAAATGTGGATAAGCCACTGCTTGCATCATCACATTTGCCAGCCATCGGCGAGGTCCCCAGACATAATGACCGAGTTCATGGGCCGGTACGATGCCTGAGATACCTGCACAGAATCCACAGGAAATGGCTGCTGCCCATGTCGTCCAAACGGAACCATCGGTATTAGCCAATTTGAATAATGTAGCCAATATGACAAGTTGAAAGATCACGTGCAGGGCCGGTATCCATTCAAGGTATGCTGGATGTTGGCGGCTTGGCAAAGGGTTTTCTCTGATACTGAAAAACACATCGAGCAGTGGGTAGAGGGTGAGGGGAATGATGATTCCAAGACTGGTTGCCCAATCACCTACAAACATCGTGGTGAGGACGACCATCGGCAGAATGAAACTGAGAAGGTAGATATGGGTGGATTCGCTACGCTTTGACTCAGCCATAAGTTAATTTTGTAAGAGTTGGTTGATATCGGCTAAGCGTTTGGTAATCGTTGCCACTTGATCTTTCGTCTTTCCTTGATGAGAAATTATTTTTGGAAAACCGAAATCAGTTTCTTGACAAATGGATTTTAACCTTGTGGTGGTTTGTTCAGCTTGTTTCATCATATATCATTATAATCAACTATCTGCTAACCTTCAATAACATTGTGAATAAGATGAACTTGGCAGGCAACGCTACCATTCCAGGCAATGCTACCATTCTTTCCATGGTAGGTAGTGTGAAGCATGGAGTCCTTGAATGTTTATCAAGTCAAGGGTGCTGAATCCAAAAATTGATGGTAGAATACCAGCATTAGTTGGTGCTATTTTCAAGAAGGATCACTTTTGAAAATTCTACATACAGCCGATTGGCACATGGGTGACTATCTCGGACGGATCGACCGAAGCGAGGAGATTATTCAATCTCTTGAGCAGGTCGATAGTTACCTAAAAACTTATAATGTGGATGTTATGATCGTTGCTGGAGATCTCTTCAATTATCGAAATCGTCCAGCCCAGATTCAATCTTCTATTGGTGAAATAAAACGAATTTTTCTGCCGTTTTTGCAATCGGGCGGAACAATCATTGCTGTTTCCGGTAACCACGATCACGAAATCTTCATTCAAGCACTTCGTGATACACTTGATTTGGCCATCGTTGAACGAGGAAGATTCCATTTGGCGCCTGAGCCAGAATCAATCTTGGTTGATGGCGTCCAATTTGCTTTGATGCCCTACCCAACAGCCCATGCTTATCTTGGTGGTACAGCTTTAAATTACAAGACTGTGGCTGAAAAAAACGGAGCTATTCTTGATGGTTTTAAAGCTAAGCTAGCGGAGATTCAATCAAGCCTCAATCCACAACTTCCAAAAATTCTAGTCGCTCATATTCATGACATCGGATCATCGGTTCGTATTGCCTATCGAATGTCTGAAGGTGAAGAAGTACTGATGGATGTCTCGAATTTTGCTGATGACTGGGATTACGTTGCTTTTGGTCACATTCATAAACCTCAGTATATCCGAGCTAAGCATGTCCGCTATTCAGGATCTGTGGTTCGGCTGGATGCCGGTGAGATAGACGATGACAAAAGTGTAGCCCTGTTTGAAATTAATCAGCAGGGTTTAGTCTCAGAACCAGTTTTATTGCCCATAGAGAGTGATCCTATTTACCGTATTGAAATTGACGAATCTGATATTAGCCATTTAGCCAAGATTTGCCATCCTGCCAGCAAAGCTCTGGTTCATTACACACTTAATTACAATTCAATAGAACGCAACCATTACCAGATGGCTAAGGAAATTGAAAGCATCCTTCCCAGATGGTATGGCCGTGAATTTGTCAACACAAATCAATTAAACCAAGCACACGTGGAAGAGAACTTGCAGCGTATTGAAGATATTGCTGAAACCGTCAAAAGGTACTTGGACTCGAATTTGACCAACCACCCACGAGGGAGAGAAATTCTGGAATTGGCTGATCAGTTGCTGGCGAAGGAAGGAATTTAGCATGAACCCAATTCGCATCAAACTCGAAGGCTTCATGAGCTACAGGCACGAGGCAGAACTGAATTTCGAGGATAAACCTATATGGGTATTGACAGGTGATAACGGTTCTGGTAAATCAGCTATCTTCGATGCAGTTACCTTTGCCCTTTATGGTAAAACCCAGCGAAACGTCAACAATAGCGATATGATTAACATTCATGCTGATCAGTTCCTGATCGAATTCGATTTTAAGTCTGGGAAACGCGTGTATCGTCTTCGAAAGACTGTGCCCAGAAAAGGCAGAGCAACCTACCAAGTTATCGACCTTGATACTCGTGAGCCAGTACCTGACACCTCCAGCAAAGTTGGATTTGACACTTGGATAGCCAACGAAATTGGCATAGATCTGCAGACTTTTACCGCGTCTGTTCTGCTGGGGCAGGGTAATTCCGACCTACTCATCAGAGAAAATCCAGTTGAACGGCATAAGATGCTAACACAAATTGTTGATTTGTCCGCCTATCAACGTTTGTTTGAGCTAGCTGATAATAAACGGAAAATTTCCGAAATGGACAGACATAAGGTTGAAGGGCAGGTGGAGAATTTTCCACTGATCGACCAGAGCGAATTAGACCAGATTTCATCCCAAATTGGCGAACAAACTACAGTAATGGAACAGTTGCAGAAACGCCAAGTTCATCTTTCTACCATTGCCGTTCAGGCTCAGCAATGGGCGCGTTTGCTCCAGCAAAAGTCCCAAGTCATCCGATCAATGGGTGATGCCAAAGCTGTGATTGATAATGCTGATCAGATCGAAGAGAATGGACAAAGATTTGATTACCTTTTCAAGTATTTGCCGAAACTTAGCAAACTGGCAAAAGACCGTCAAAATCTTACTCAAATTGACAGCCAGATTCAGAAAAACACCCAGCTAATTGAGCAGTCGACTACAGAATTGGATGAATTTCGGAAAATAAAGGAACAGCTAGAAAAAAAACGGAGCCAAGTTAAAGACTATTCGAGTCTGTTAACAGAAGCGAAAACCTTGTCTGCAGAAGCCAACCGGTTGTTGGGACGGTTTCGTACGCTAGACGGTAAGTCAGCATGTGATTCATGCGGTCAACCGTTAACGGCGGACCATTTTGAAACAGAACGACAAAGGCGGGAACAGGTATTAAATGAACGGCAAAAAAATGAACGACAATTGCAAGTCCAGCACAATCAATCGGTATTGTTACGCACCAAGTTGGAGAAGGAGCAAAAAGCGACTGAAGATCGGATTTTAAAGGTTGAAAGTAGGTTGAGGGAAAACCAGTCAGGACTCGAATTGCTGGCGAGTAAAAAAGAGATGATAACACAGGTAGTCACGGATCTTTTGGCTGAAACTCCAGCGGATATGCATCACCTGAATGCTGATAAACTGCTGTTGTTACAAACTGAATACCAGTCTCTAAAAGGCGCAGATCGCAAACTGGAGCAGCTTCGAC
>NYUB01000172.1 GCA_002683785.1 Deltaproteobacteria bacterium | reverse complement strand
TGATTCAGGCTTATCTCGCCAAATTAGAACTTGAGGAAATCATTCCCATCGTACCTCCAGTTCCTGGAATTGAACTGCCAAAATACTTTGTCCAGATTCAGGAAAGGTTCTCAAATCCACAAATCGGAGATACCATTCCCCGGCTTTGTCAGGAGGGTTCAGACCGGCAACCCAAGTTCATACTACCTTCGATTAAGGACCGTTTAAGCAAAGGTCTTGAAATTAAAGGACTGGCTCTGGAAAGTGCAATGTGGTGTCGATACTGTTTTGGAGAATCTGAAAAAGGTAAAGCCATCAATATCGACGACCTTCATTCAAAAAGGCTCCAAAATAATGCTCAGGAAGCCCGGAAGCACCCTGAAACTTTCCTAAGAATGGAAGATATCTTTGGAGATCTTGGCAAGAATAGAGTTTTCAAAGAAGAGTTTGCGTCTTCCTTGAATTCTTTATGGGCCAATGGAGTTGAAAAAACCCTGAAAAGTTATTTGGAATCAGAATAATTTGTTTCATTTTTGGTATCCCTTAAGTTTCTGCATATCCATTAAGTCATTGTGATCCTTTTTGATTGTGACGGTGTTCTGTTAGACAGTGAGGTGATCGCCGACCGAATATTATGTGAAAGCCTTTCTACTCTTTTAAAAACCGAACAACACCATTCAGAAATGTCGGATCCATTATTTTTGAAACAATGGATTATTGACCATTGCGGCCAGACCGATGAAAACATCCTCCAACGATTTTCTGAGTTCACCCGGGTAAATCCTCCTCACGACTTCCTCTCTCAGTTTCAAACCACTCTATTTAAAACCCTGAGTCATGAAGTAAAGCCCATTCCAGGAATGAAAAAACTTTTGGAATCCCTTGAAGACAAATGGGCCGTAGCTTCCAACAGCTCCTTAAAGAGACTTAAAATTTCTTTAAAACAGGGGGGTCTCATCAATCTCTGCGAATCCCGGCTCTTTAGTTCAGAACAGGTAGGAAAGGCAAAACCGGCACCGGACCTTCATCTACACATTGCAGAACAGTACGATGTTGTTCCAAATGAATGTTTGGTCATTGAAGATTCACCAGCAGGGGTCAAGGCAGGCCTTAAAGCCGGCATGAGAGTCATCGGCTTCATTGGAGGTTCTCATATCACTCCAAAACATATCGATTTTTTAAAAATGGCAGGCCCTGAAAAATTAATAAATAATTCTGCTGAACTTTATGATTTTTTAACAACCTGGAAATGAAATGGGAATGACCAATAATTCCTTCTGAAATCCAAGACAGCTTTGTTCATGATTGATTACAACCGAAACCTGACAGAAGTTTGATGCTCTTTACTTCACATGATTTTCCACAGATTTGAGTACTTCAAGGTTCCGGCATCAGTTCAGAAGTAATTGCATCGGCAAGCAACATCCCTTTTGAGGTGAGTCTCAGGTTCGGAGGTTCCCAGGAGATAAGTTTTTTTTCTGCAAGTGTTTCAAGTTGGAACTTTTTTACTGAGTTGCAAGTCAATCCGAAACGGTTCTGCCAGGCCTGGAAATCCAAGCCTTCCGGTCTTCTCAGAGCAAGCATCAACGTTTCTCCAGCCCGTTGTCTTAAGTTAGGTCTTTCCGTGAAATCTCGCGGAACTTCTTTTTGTCTGATTTTTTCCAAGTAACGTCGCATCGATTTCAGGTTCCCCCATCGCTGAACACCATCAAACGAATGTGCCCCGCAACCCAGTCCCAGATAGGGCGAACCGTCCCATACCCTGAGGTTGCTTCTGCTTTGAAAGCCTGTACGTGCAAAATTCGAAATTTCATATTGCTGAAGCCCCTTCGAAGCCGTGCACTCGACTGCTTTCAAGTAGAATTGCTGCTCCAATTCCGATGCACGTTCCTTCCATTTTCTGACCTCTGAGTCATGAAAATAAGGCGTGCCTGGATGAACCTCCAAACCATACAAGGAAAGGTGATTCGGATCGGAATTCAATGCTTCGTCCAAATCCAAATTAAATTCACTAAGTGTTTGACCCGGAATGCCGAACATCAGGTCGAGGTTCCAGTTTTCCAGTTTTTCCTTTTGGAAACAGGAGATGGCAGAACGAAGTTGTTCTGCATTATGAACCCGGCCCAGTTTTTTCAGAAGCAGATCCTGAAAACTTTGCCCTCCCAGACTGAATCGGTTGATTCCCGAGTGAAGCCATCCCTTTATCGATTCTTGATTCACGTCTTCCGGATTGCACTCCATTGTGATTTCAACTTCCGGATCAAAGGGCCAACGTTTATGGATCCCTTTCAGCAGCAGTTTTAATTCCTCGACAGTGAGCCGTGACGGGGTTCCTCCTCCGAAATAAACACTATCGAGAGAAGACCTTCCATGAGTCGAATCACCTAGACTGAACTCCAGTTCATCCAGTAGTGCTTCCAGGTACTCCATATGGGCACCAGCTCGATCACGCCGAACAACAAAAGAACAGAATGGACATATCTTCCTGCAAAAAGGAATGTGTACGTATAGCGAAGTACATGGAGAGGAGGTTAGGAATGCCGGAAACATAGCTATTGATGAAAAGGAATGTTCAAAATCAAGTATTTAAGGCTAAGGTGTTGATTTGATTTAAAATTGTGATATTAGGATGAAATCATATATCTTTTATTTGTTTGGAAACCATGGATTGATAATTTTTTAGTATTTTCAATTACTTAAAACAAAGATTAAATGCAATTTGTGTCACCAAAAACCATCTCAATTATTTCTGGGAAAAAAATATATTTTTTTGTTGATTTCCTTGGTTTCTTTGATTACTTTCATCCTTCCCGCTGTTGAGATCGAAACAGTAAAAATATAGCGGTTCAGTTGATGCTGTTCCGTCTGAGTTCCAACATCTGCAGAATTCATTGAGGAAAAAACCTGCAGAACCTGGAATTATCAAGAAGCTGGCCATGGAAGGCAATGCTTTACGGTTCCTGCCTTCCTGCCTTTTGTCGCACAAACATCAAAGATCAGGACCATTCCATGAAAATCGACCGACTCTTTACCAAAGAAGGACAGGATCCATACCAAACCCTCGATTTCGAAACCCGAAGTTCAGTCATCCGCAACCCGGATGGATCGATCGTATCGGAATGGAAGGAAGTGGTCGTTCCAAGTCAATGGAGTCAGGTCGCCACAGACATCATGGCCCAGAAGTATTTTCGAAAAGCTGGGGTCCCCAAGCATTTACGCCATGCCCGTGAAAAAAACATTCCCGAATGGTTACAGCCTTCTTCTGCGGACCAAAGCAAGCTTTCTAAAATCGAAACCTCCTCACGGTATGGTTCAGAAACGGATTCACGAGAGGTTTTCCATCGACTAGCAGGATGCTGGACCTATTGGGGGCACAAATACGGTTACTTCAACGAGGAATCCGATTCACGTACTTTTTACGATGAATTGAGTTACATGCTCGCCAATCAGCAGGCGGCACCCAATTCACCCCAATGGTTCAACACCGGCCTCAATTGGGCTTATGGGATGTCGGGCCCTGCCCAGGGACACCATTATGTCAAACCAGAAAGTGGAGAAGTTCATCGTTCGGAGGATGCCTACACCCATCCACAACCACATGCCTGCTTCATCCAGTCCGTCAAAGATGATTTGGTCCAAGAAGGCGGGATCATGGATCTTTGGACCCGGGAAGCAAGGCTCTTCAAATACGGATCTGGAACCGGTTCGAACTTTTCCGATCTTCGTGGAGGAGAGGAACCTCTTTCGGGAGGAGGAGTCTCCTCCGGCGTCATGTCCTTCCTCAAAATTGGTGACACTGCAGCCGGCTCCATTAAATCCGGAGGAACCACTCGACGTGCAGCCAAGATGGTCTGTCTCGACATCGATCATCCGGACATCGAACAATTCGTCAACTGGAAAGTCCGTGAGGAACAGAAAGTTGCTGCCCTCGTTGCTGGATCCAAGAAAATCCGTGAGATCATTTCTGCTCTTTTTGCTGCAATCCGGGAATGGAATCTTGCAGAAGAACGTTTTGACCCGAAAAAGAACCTCGAGCTGAAACGGGTCATCAAAAAAGCCCGTAAAGCTCAGGTCCCCTTCAATTATGTTGAACGGATCATCCATCTGGCCAAACAGGGCTATGTGGATGTGGATTTTGATGAATACGACACAGACTGGAATTCGGAAGCCTACAATTCTGTTTCAGGACAGAATGCCAATAATTCGGTTCGTATCACCAATTCCTTCATGGAAGCCGTTGAAAAAGATGCAGACTGGTCACTTTATTGGCGTACCGAAAAAGTCAAAGCCGGTGAAAAAAAACGTCAACCAGATTCCTGCAAGGTGCTTAAAGCCCGTGACCTTTGGGAGCAGATTGCCTATTCCGCATGGTCATCAGCAGATCCGGGACTGCAGTTCGACACAACCATCAATGAGTGGCATACATGCCCCAGTGATGGGCCTATCAGGGCTTCCAATCCCTGCAGCGAGTACATGTTCCTCGATGATACCGCATGCAATCTGGCTTCTCTGAACCTACTCAAGTTCGAAAATCCAGAAACCGGAGAACTGGATATTGCCAAACTAAGGCATGCCGTCAGGATCTGGACGATCGTCCTTGAAATCAGTGTGCTGATGGCTCAGTTTCCCAGCAGGAGGATTGCGGAACTGTCCTACCGTTTCCGCACCCTGGGACTTGGCTATGCGAACCTGGGCACCTACCTGATGGTCAATGGGATTCCATATGATTCCAAAGAGGCTCTTTCCATTTGTGGTTCAATTACTGCCATCATGCACATGACTTCTTATGCGACTTCTGCCGAGATGGCCCAAGAACTCGGTCCCTATGAAGGATTCCAAGAAAACCGTGAAACGATGATGCGTGTGATACGGAATCACCGAAGGGCTGTTTTCCGGGTCTCCGACAGTGAATATGAAAATCTCAGCATCACCCCGTTGGGCATCGACAGCCGTCACTGTCCTCCCGAACTACTGAAGGCCGCCCAGGAAGATGCGGACCGAGCCTTGAGTCTGGGTGAAAAACATGGATATCGAAATGCTCAGGTCACCGTCATTGCACCAACCGGTACGATTGGTCTGCTGATGAACTGTGACACCACCGGGATCGAGCCCGATTTTGCTCTGGTCAAGTTCAAGAAACTCGCTGGCGGAGGGTATTTCAAAATCATCAATGATTCAATCCCTCCTGCTTTGCAGCGTTTAGGCTATGCGGAGAACCACATCAATGAAATCGTAAATTATGTCAAAGGATACGGCCGCCTTGAAGGAAGCCCCTGCATCAACAGTGAAGTTTTAAGAAATAAGGGTTTCACCGATGAAGTCCTGCAGAAAATTGAGGAACAACTCCCCACCGCATTTGACATTAGTTTTGTCTTCAACCGATGGATCCTCGGAGATGATTTCTGCAAGGAAACCCTCAGACTGGATGAGGATCAACTCAGCGATTATGAATTCAGCATCCTCAAGCACCTTGGATTCAGCGACAAGGAAATTGAAGCTGCCAATGATTTCATCTGCGGCACGATGACCATTGAAGGTGCTCCGCATCTTAAACAAGAGCACTATAGTGTCTTCGACTGTGCCAACAAATGCGGTAAGAAGGGACAACGCTTCATAGCTGCACAGGCGCACATCAAAATGATGGCCGCCGCCCAGCCTTTCATCTCCGGTTCTATTTCGAAAACAATCAATTTGCCTGCCGAAGCGGATGTGGAAGATATCAAAGAATGCTACAGCATGTCCTGGAAACTTGGACTGAAGTGTAACGCCCTTTATCGAGATGGTTCTAAACTAAGCCAACCTCTCAATACCAGTGCCGGTGCAGAGGTCTGGGATGAAGAAGATGAAGAAATGCAGGAGGGGATTGCACACCCTGCTGCAGTCCAAGTGGCTGAAAAAATCATCCACCGTTACATCGCCAAACGCAGACGTTTGCCATTCCGACGTAATGGTTACACCCAGAAGGCACTGATCGGGGGTCACAAGCTCTATCTGAGAACCGGTGAATATGAAGATGGTGCACTAGGTGAAATATTCGTCGACATGCATAAAGAAGGAGCCGCATTCCGCAGTTTGATGAATTGCTTTGCCATCGCAATTTCACTAGGACTCCAACATGGTGTGCCCCTCGAAGAATTCGTCGAAGCCTTCGTCTTCACCCGTTTCGAACCAAACGGAATGGTGATGGGCAACAAATCAATCAAAATGAGCACCTCCATCATCGATTACATCTTCCGCGAATTGGCAGTCAACTATCTGGGCCGCCACGACCTGGCTCATGTTTCAGAAGATGACCTCCAGGCCAGCAGCCTCTCAACTCCTGAACCCGTCCCGGATTATGATGAGGAACATCTGGTTTCCGAACGCACCATGAGCAAAGAAGAGAGCCGTTCCTTCCTCGAGGAAATCGCAGGTGAGAATGGAGATCAAACCGGTTCTTCTTCACTCGCCTCCATAAAAATGGAGCCAGAGGAACAAGCTTTTCATAGGGACGACTCCAGCGGAGTAACGATGATCTCAGAACCTTCTGAAGATACTGTTTCCGGAATTTCTTTCGCGGATGCTGCTGCCAACCGTTCCCAGACCGAGCTGGTTCAGGAAGCTCGGATGAAAGGATACGAAGGTGAACCCTGCGGGACATGCGGTCAATTTACCATGGTCCGTAATGGCTCTTGCCTCAAGTGTGCGTCCTGCGGAGCCACCAGCGGTTGTTCATGATCGTTTCCCAGCCTGCCTTATATTTTTTCAGGCAGATCGATGTTTTTTTGAAACAGGACTAACGGGCGCCGAAATCATAACTTGCCCCTTTTGACTCCTTCCATAAAT
>NYUB01000171.1 GCA_002683785.1 Deltaproteobacteria bacterium | reverse complement strand
ACCCTGTTATTCTTCACCTTTTTAAAAATCCCCTGAGACATGGAGGTCTGATGGAAAATGGTGTTGAGCCCAAACGAACCATTTCACTGTCGTGGGATGATCCTTGGAAAAAATACGAGGAACGCTGGAAGAAAAATCCGCGTGGCGAAGGCAAAGCCTTGTTATATTCTGATATTTCCAGGACAGAGGTTCCCCGGCGTAAGAAATCGAAATTCAAGCATACGAAGAAATTCAAACGATGGAGGGAATCGATGGAACCCCTCTCACTCGTGGACCACCAAATCGATGCTTGGTTGAAAGAAAAAAATTAAGTTCAGCAGTCCCGATGCTGAAAAGTTCAGAAACCTCACCATCGTGGGACTACTGACGGAATACACGTCATGCCTCCTAGTGGCATCTATCCAGATTAAACCGGGGCAGCGCTAGTCCTATTTTGTGGATTACCTGAAACAGGAAACAAGCCTGATTGCATTAAATTGAAGCATTTGAAACATAGTCATTAACTATCTCGATCATGTCTGAATTTAACTTCAATCCGGAACTGAGGAATTTCCCGATTTATGGTACCTCCCAGAGGAACATCACCGGAACGATTCCTATCCATTACCGGTTATGGATTGTTGAACTGGTCTATGTTTACTCCCTCGGCAGGGAAATGGTTATGGATGAATTCAAGGAACAAAAATCTTTTCGTGTGGCCTATCGGCAGTGGGTCGGAGCCAAGGATGAGCAAGCACTTCAAACCTTTCATGAAGCAGGGTTTTTCCGTGATCTACAATGGGTCCGGGTTAATCACGACATGATCAGGAAACAACCTGTCGATGGATGGTTTCAATACGACTATGTTTTGGATCTGGCGGATGGAACTGAGACTCAATACACAGTGATTGGTTAAGACATGCCGGTTCTTGAAAAAAATGGATTGCAGATAGACTACCTAGAAGAAGGCCAGGGAGTTCCGGTGATTTTGATTCACAGCAGTGTCAGTGGAAATCGTCAATGGAAGTCTCTGACAGGATCTCTCAAGGATAAGTATCAGGTTTTGGCAGTCAACTTGATGGGATACGGTAAAACCACTTCATGGTCAGGACAGAGGACCTTGAGCCTCTCCGACCAAGCCCAGTTGGTTCTCGTTCTTCAGGAAATGGTAGCTCAAAAGGTGCACTTGGTGGGACATTCCTACGGAGGGTCGGTCGCTTTGAAGGCAGCCATGAGTTTCCCAGAAAAAACAAAGAGCCTCATATTGCTTGAGCCCAATCCTTTCTATCTGCTCAGGCAAAACCACCGAATGGAAGCTTATCGTGAACCCCTCAAACTAAGTGAAATGGTGCGATATCATGGATCACGACAGGAGTGGAATCGTGTTGCAGAAATTTTTGCAGATTACTGGATAGGACAGGGTGCACTGAACAAAATGCCTGAAAATCGAAGACATGCCTTCATTGAAGGTTTAAAACCCAATTTTTATGAATGGGGTAGTCTCGAAGAAGAATCCACCCTGGAAGATATCCAAAGCCTCCCTGTGAGGACTTTGCTGATCTATGATCCAAAGACGGTTCGGAGCATTCTTGAAATCTCGGAATTGCTGGAAGTGGCCTGCCCACACTGGCAGTTTGAAAAAGTAACGGGTGCAGGGCACAACGCTCCCCTCACGCATCCTGAATGGATCAACCCCATGATTAGGGATTTTTTGGATGCATCATTTAAGGAGCATGATGTTGAAGGAAATCTGATTTGACGAGGCAAGGTTGAAAAACCATTCACATAGCAACAATGAAGTCGATGAGAAAGATCAAGACTTCGATATTCACCAATTCATAAAATTATGAGGTGTTGGCAAATCATTGATAAAGGAAGTATTTTGAAATTCAGATATGGTTTGAAACATCAAATGAGGTTTCACATGAAAACAATGATGGCTTATGAAGAAATCAAGGATTCTGGGTACAGGGCATTATGTACCTGAAAACGTGGTCACCAACGAGGACCTGCTCAAACGTTTGAATACCAGTGATGAATGGATTCAGCAGCGAACGGGGGTGCGTGAGCGGCGATTTTGTCCTCCGAACACAAAACCCTCCGAAATCGCACACAAAGCAATCCTGAAGGCACTGGAAGCATCAGGATTACAAGAAACGGACATCGATTTCATCATTTGCACGACCCAGACTCCGGAACATTTTTTCCCTGGCACCGGTTGTTACATACAGCAAAGACTGGGGATCCCTGGAGTTCCAGCCTTGGATGTGAGGGACCAGTGTACGGGATTCCTCTATGGTCTTTCGGTCGCGGATGCCTACATTCGGCTTGGTCAGTATCAGAAGATCCTGCTGGTGAGCACGGAAATTCATTCCACGGGGCTGGAGTGGAGCGATCATGGCCGCCATGTCAGTGTCCTATTCGGGGACGGTGCCGCTGCCGTGATTCTGGGTGAGTCTGAGGGCGAAGAGCATGGGATCATCGACGTCGATCTTCATGCGGATGGAAGTTTTGCAGACGAACTCTGCCTGTCTGCTCCAGGAACCGCTTACGATCCCTGGATCAGCCACGAGATGATTGATCAAGGGCTGCATTATCCAAAAATGAACGGGAAGGTTGTCTTCAAAGAAGCCGTTTCCTGTATAACCCGGGTTTCCAAGACGATTCTTAAAGAAAACCAGATGAGCGTCGAAGATCTTGACTACTTCATACCGCACCAGGCCAACATGCGCATCACCGAAGCCGTGGTGAAAATCACTGGAATGAACCCTGAAAAGGTTGATAACAGCATTCAGAAATACGGCAACTGCGCTTCGGCTTCGGTGCCGATCGCCCTCGATGAAGCGGTTCGGGACGGCAGGATCCAATCGGGTGACACGGTTTTGATGGCAACCTTCGCCTCTGGATTCACCTGGGGTGCCGCCCTCATGAAATGGTAGGGACCTCCTGAAACATAGAGTTGGTGAGGAGAAAAAGACCTAGACTATGGTGGATGAGGGTTTCATGAAATCGGGTACTGGCCGAATTCCTCGACCGCCTCCGCCATGGCGATGACGTTTTCTGGTGGAACGTCGTTCATCACGGTATGAACCGAACTGATCATGCACCCTCCTCCCGGGCCGAGGATCTCCATCACACGGCGCACTTCTTCTCGGATCTCCTTCAGGGTTCCAAAAGGAAGAATCCTGTGGGAGTCGATGCCACCACAGAAGACTATTTTGTCTCCATAATTTTTCTTGAGAGCCGGCAGGTCCGACATTTTTCCGGATGAAGCCTGAATAGGATTTAAGATGTCGACTCCGATTTCAATGAAATCCTCGATCAAAGGTTCTACATCGCCGCAGGAATGAAAAAAGATCTTGGCCTTGGTTCGTTCCCGGATGAATTGAATGAAATCCGCATGGATTGGTTTGAGGATCTCACGGTACATTTTCGGTGAAATCATCAGGCTTTTCTGGGTCCCCAGGTCATCCCCGATTTTAATCATGTCGACATTTTCTCCCAGTTCCTCAAGGAACCGTCCCATCAACTGTTTACAGTATCCTGCAATTTTGACCAACATGGCGCGGGCAAACTCCCGATCCATGGCCATATTGAGGAGGTAGGTCTCCATCCCCTGCATCGCATGGGCTCTTTCGAATGGAAACAGAAGCCAGGGGGTTGCCAGGATCGCATAACGGTTCTCCTCGGCCAGTCGCATGGCCTGCTCACGCACGTGTGCGATACGGGTCGGGTCATTCATGTCGGGCCAACCCGGGTAAAGTTCGAGGTCCTCCTCATCGCGTACCTGTTTGAGGGGGTGGACTCCCGGACACCATTGACCAGGTTCGATTTCCACCTGACCACTGCCCCAGGAATCGATACAGTCGGAATGCGGTTCGCGTTCACGGTGCTGAAGTCGCACCCTTTCCGGTTCCAGGTCAAGTACACCGCGAACATCTCCATGCAACCGGCAAAGTGTTTCTTCATCGATTTCCGCGGTTCCTAATTCAGGCCAGTCGTAAAGATATCGGTCAGGGGCCTGAACCTTTAGGATCTGTTTCATCTCCTGATAGGGTTTCATCTTGATCCCGGTAGCGTTGCTGACTCCAATCACAAGAGGAACGCGGTCCGGTTCTTCGTGATTAAGGGTTGTCAATACCCGTTCCCTAGGCGTCATCGGCATTGAGTCTCTATGTATCTTGTTTTAAATTAATGCTTCTTTTTCTTAATCTAGGAATGGCTTCCCAAGGTTCCGAAGTCTATTTCGGTTAACAAAGTACACCAATCCGTAAAATTACGAGGTTTCTCGATCAACTTGACTCAGGAATCCGTGAATCCAGAGAGATTCAAGGGGCATAAAATTTTTTAAAAGTACTGGAAGATCTGAAATCCAAGAGGAAAGTTGAACAGACCGCTAGTGAGGTTCTCTCTATTTCGCCCTCAATGATGCAGGGTTTTTGGGCATAAGGAGGCCCTGAAATTTATCTTTTGAGCCTTCGCTTTTTTGTTTTTTTTGATCCTAGTAATTTTGTGGATACATTCTACGCTCCCATTACTGATATTAATGAAGATTTCAGCGTCTGTGACATCGCAACCGGGAGAGAGGGATGGAAGAAAAAAACATAAAACATAAAATCCATGACTGGCTGATGCGAATCACCTAAGCGGAAGCAGGAGAGGATGAATCCGGATTCAAACTGACCGGGGAAGATCTTGATAGGAAGACAAAACTGGCAATGGATAAAATCATGGTGGTGAAATCCGAAATCAGTGTGAACGATGCCAAAACGGAAGATTCTGCAAAATCTTCGGATCAGGCTGTTTCCTCAACTGTGGAAACGATTTCCATGATGATCATTGACGATGAACCGATCGTGGGCAAGCGTCTGAAACCGGGGCTGGAAAAATATGGTTTTGCCGTGGAAACCTATACCGATTCCCAGGCCGCCCTGGATCGTCTAAAGGAAAAAGTCTTCGACATTGTTGTCACGGATTTGAGGATGGACGAGGTCGATGGCATTCAGATCCTGGACTACATCATGGAGCATGACATCCCGTCAAGGGTGATCATGATCACGGCCTTTGCCACCATCGATGTGGCCCGGGAGGCATTGGTCAAAGGCGCCTTCGATTTTGTCGCAAAACCCTTCAACCCCAAAGAATTACGTTCCGCCATCAACAAGGCAGCGTTGTCCCTCGGACATCAGGGAATGAAAACCTAAAGTATCCTCTCACGGGAGGACCGGATCTTCACGGATCTTCCAGATTTTGCAGGAAGTGGGAGATTCTGCTCTGTTCTGACAAGCCTATCGTAATCTCCTCCAGGACGGCCCCCGCTTTCAAAACGGGGGGGCCTTCTTCCCGGTTTCAATGTATCCCGTATTCTTAAAATTCCGGGGGAACCTTGAAAAACCTGAGAACCTGCACCCGTCAATCAATCATTCCCGGAAAAATCATGGATAACGCCGATTACTCCAAAAATCCTGGTGAAAGCTTAAGTTATTTGGAAGAGGCGCAGATTCAGATGAAAAAGCGTCCGAAACTAAGCATCGTCTTACGGCTGACGGTTGCATTCCTGATCTGTTTCGTGATCAGTCTGGGAAGTGCCTTGATCATCATTCTGACCATCCACAACGTGAAAAATAACTACTATTTCATAGAAACCATCCACAGCTACAGCCTGAATCTGCAAAAAGGAAGGGTGTATGAAAAAAATTACTTCCTTCATCAGAGAAACCTGGCAGACGCGATTGCCTACAGCAGCCACGCCAAGGAAATCCTTGATTCGGAAAAACAAAGTTTTGTTTCATTTGATGATGAAGACGATTATCTGACAATGAAAGAGCATCATGAAAAATACCACCAGTTGTTAATTCGCCTGAGCAAGAAACCCTTTGACGCGTCCGTTGAGTTGTATGAACAAGAAATCAATCAATCTGCAACAGCCCTTTCCCGCTACGTCGATGAATTTCGCCACAAAGGAAGGGAATCCATCCACGACAGGTTGACCCTGCTTCAAGTCGTACCGGTGGTCTTGTCGCTGCTCCTGGCGGTGTTTCTGATGCTTCTGGCAATCTTCATCACCACCCAAATGCTCTGGTCCCTTCAGCGCAAGGTGGCAACGGCACAGCGCATTGCCGAAGGGGATTTGACCCCGTTTGTTTCGACACGAAAATATTATGATGAATTTTCCGAACTCTCATTCGCGTTGAATGAAATGATTCAGCAGCTTGCAAGCCGGCAGGAGATGCTGATCAAATTCCACAAACTGAGGGCGATTGGGACTTTGACCGCCGGGATTGCGCATGAACTGAACAATCCCCTGAACAATATCGTCCTGACTGCTTCGATGTTCAAGGAAGACTACCGGGAACTCGATGAAGAAGAAAAAATCGAAATGCTTGATGACCTGGTCGGAGAATCGGAACGGACCCAGAAAATCGTCCGGAACCTGCTGGATTACACCCGGGAAACAGAACTTGAAACCAGATCCGTCTCCGTGGAAACCATTCTTGAAAACACTTTAAGGCTGTTAAACAACCAGATCAGGATGAACAAGGTCAAGGTCCAGCATGATGCCGAAAACCTGCCCAGTATCCATGCCGATCAGAAACAGCTGACTCAGGTCTTCATCAATCTGATCCTCAATGCCCTGGACGCGATGCCCTCGGGGGGGACGCTCCGGATTTCGGCGAAAAGTTCTGCCCTCAGGGATTCGATTGCGGTCCGGTTCGAAGATGACGGAGTCGGCATCCCTGCTGAAAAACTTGAAACGATTTTTGACCCTTTCATCACCACCAAGAAAGAGGGGGAAGGGACTGGTTTGGGACTCTCGGTCTGCAAAAGCATCCTTGAAAACCACGGCGGGACGATCAGCGTCGTAAGCGTTCTGAAGCAAGGCTCCACCTTTACCGTGGACCTTCCGACTTCGATGATCCCTGCGAAGCTTGATGATCATAAAGCAGATTCATGGCAGAAACCATCTGGAGTTCAATGACATTAAATTATTTCTTCATTGAAGAACAGAGCTAGAAGATCGAGGTGGAGACAATGCCGGTGAAAACTGGTACGCAACAGCCTTCCTGTCTACATGAGGACACGCCATTCTCTCAAGAGAGCGAAATGGATGTGGAAAGTCAACGAAACCGATCGCCTGACTTGCTTCGATTGCGGGGGACCTATGTGGATCTTCGCCTTCATGATGTATGGTTTTTGGTGTTGAAGAAGAATATTGTGAGGGTTGTAAAACTAAACAACTAAGAGAGTCTGTAGCAGGTATGGTTGAAAAGATGGTTGGTTTGAAGGATGTTGACAATGATGAAACACCGATAAAAATTGATTCGGTGTTACTTGAAACACCTGAAGTAATTACAGACTCTAATCAGGTAACAAATCGCACTAAGTATTTTTGGAACGGTTCTATGTTGGTTACTGATGGTGATCCAAGAAAAGAAAGGTTTTATGTAGCTGAAATAAAGGATGGAAAAAGAAATGTTGAAGGTACTTATCGTTCCCAAGATGGAAGAATATTTAGGGGTGAATTCAAAGATGATAAACTTTGGAATATTAGAGAACATTTAAGAAGCAAACTAATTGGAACATTGAAAAATGAGAAAATAACTAATTCTAGGTATGAATTTGGTTTTAAGAAAATTCATTTTCAAAAACTATAAGTCCTCGCAAGATCCAATGCAGAATT
>NYUB01000170.1 GCA_002683785.1 Deltaproteobacteria bacterium | reverse complement strand
TCTTTTACTATTTCATTCCAAGCTTTCTTCATGGTTTTTAAATGCCTTTCTTCAAATTTTATGAAATAATTCTAGCATGATTTAAATGTACTTTCGATAATTCAAGACCTTATTTAACCTTTTTGAATATTTTCCCCACACAATTTTTCACAAGGAACTCCATCCTTGTTTCGGTCCAGGTTCTTCCTTTTGCACTCATTGAGATGAAACAAGGCTTCCTCACACGATTTCATTTCTTTGCAGAAACGCTTTTTACCGCAGCTAAAAGGTATTTTTGTCAGAAGTATCTTTTGCTTTTTGGTTCGAACCACCTTCTTGCAATTTTTTTCAGGAGATGAGTCCGGTAGCTCTGCATCATGCCCCAATATTTTTTTCAATGTTTTCAGTTCTGCCTGGTCTGCCGTCAAGCCCCAACGGATTTTAACCTGGGTCCAGGACGTTGCATAATCCTTCCAGTATTTTTGGTTGGGTGGAAGCCATTCGGCTGGATCCTTAGCACCTTTGGAACGATTGGCTGATGAGGCAACTGCAATCAGATGATCCGAATTCTTCAGATCATTGGCAAAAGCTCTTCTTTTGGAGGGACTCCAGGCGAAGGCTCCCGATTGATGGGCTTCTTTCAATGGAACCAGGTGATCAACGTCTAACTGACGGGGATCTGTAAATTCACGCGCTGTGAAGGAATCAAACCAACGTCCCTGCATGACCCGACAATTCTTCGAACTTTTAAATAATATTTCCCCTAAATTTTCTTCAACGAGAATTTCCTGGCGCGTGTCCTGGCAATCTTTGTCCAAGTCAATCCAGTGGGGGTAATCTTTGCGGTTATAGGATGGGCAGGAAGCCACTAAGTGTTCAAAAATCATCAGAAACCAGATTAGAATGAGATAACGATGCATAAGCCTCCTGATGCATCTTTTACCTCAGTCCACTTCTATTTACAACCGACCTTTTCGATTATCATTGATTTTTGATATTCAAACTTATGCAAGTTATTGGAAAGCGCAGTTCGCCATTATGAAAGTTTCGATGACTATGATCATGAAAGGATCAATAGTTGAACCAACCTTTAGCATCGAAACTGATCCCAGCATCATTGCTCGGGATGTTTGTATTTGTTAGATTCATACTCAACTATTTCTTTATTTTTCTTTCACCACCCATCTGCAATGAATTACTGCTCAAAATGCGGTTCCAGGGTTTTCAGCAAAATTCCTGAAGGAGACAACCGGGAACGTAAAATCTGCGAAAACTGCAGTCATATATTTTATGAAAGTTCGAAAATCGTGGTCGTTTGCATCCCGCAATGGCAGGATCGCATCCTCCTTTGTCGCAGAGCGATCGAACCCAGGAAAGGCCACTGGTGCCTTCCAGGAGGTTATCTTGAGACAGGAGAAACCCTGGAAGAAGGAGCACAAAGGGAAGTTTACGAAGAAACCTTCGCCACGGTGGAAAACCTAAAGCTTTTTTCAAAAGCAGATTTGATTCATCTCAATCTGATCATGTTCTGTTTTCTTGGACAAATGAAGGACGAAACCTTCGGCACCGGTGAAGAATGCCTTGAAGTCCGTCTGTTTGAGGTTCCCGAGCTTCAACAAATGGAACTGGCGTTCAATGCCCATCGACTTTCAATGGAGGCTTTTTCTCAATCTCCAGAATCTGGAAACATCCACAGTTTCCGGATCGAGGAGGATTGAAATTTCAAGGAAACACATGGACCTAAACATTGATGAAAAGACTAAGGTTTCCATAAAATTCCTGCTCCCCGCTTCCTTCCGAATTTTCATTTCTGAATGACTGGAAAGTAAATTGCTTGTCCTCTGCTGATGAAACCTCATCAGATTCAAACATGGGTATCGTTCATTACTTAAAGTTCGGCTATACATACTGGAGAGATGGATCCATTATGATCCTCCTTTTTTTGGTGGCAGGATGCTTCGGTGAACATTCTGTTGCTCCAGGTTATGCCTATCCGAGTTTTGAAAAAACCCGGGTGCGTCAATACTGCACCGCTCTTTATTTCCCGCCCTATGTGGAGTACATTGCTCCTTCACGCAAACGTAAAGTCACCTCCATCGAAAGTCGTGCCCATGGGCTGCTGGCAGTTTTCGCCGACGGACGGAGTTACCGGGTCCCCCTCCATACAGACCTCCCTTCGGGTCAAGTCTTTTACTGCAACTACCGTTCGGAACCCACTCCCTGTGCCTCAGATCATGACTGGGATACCCGTTGTCTCAAGGATCGCCCTTACCGGCCAGGATTATTCCGGTATTAAGAACTGATTAAGCCCACATGCGTGAGAAACTCAGCAAAAGGGCTCAGAAATTTTACCGTACCAACCCGGAAGCCTACCTTGAACTCAAGGAAATCGAACAACGTGGGACAAGAATCTGTCCTGAATGTGAAAAAGAGGTAGAACTCAACCTGCTAGAATGTCCTGAATGTGGACACATTCTCAGGAACTCACGATGGAAGGATACGTGGAAGTGGATTCTCGGATCTCTGATACTGATTTTTATCGGAACCGGAGGATTCATGATTCTCTTCTTTGGGAATATCCCGACATGCGATGACCCGCACACTCTCCAGCGTCTTAGAGGAGAATTCGACCACACGCTTTATGCAACGACCCTCAAGCTCGTTTCCGAGTCGGTAATGTCCTATGGCCCTCAAGAAGGGATTCTGCTCTTCCAAAACCGAAACTGCAGAGCGTTGATAAATATCCAGGAAGGATCGGAAGTCCATGTAGAATACCTGCTCGAACACCACTTCTTCCAGGAACCTGGAATGACCGTCCAAATCCTTGCCGAACCCTGAACATCATGCCTGCAGAAACACTGAAAACCGTCATCATCACCGGAGTCTCCCGAGGACTTGGTGCTGCGCTTTCCAAACGTTTCATCGAGGCAGGCCACACTGTTTGGGGATGTAGTCGTTCCACCTCGGAAATTTTGACCCTTCAGAAAAAGTGGGAAGAACCCCACCATTTCGAGTCGGTGGACGTTGCTAAGTGCGAGCAGGTTGAAAAATGGCTGAATCCCCTTCTCGAACACTTTGGCGCCCCAGACCTTCTGCTCAACAATGCAGGAGTGATCAACCGCAATGCCCCTCTCTGGAAAGTTCCAGAAGAAGAATTCGCACATGTACTCGATGTGCATCTCAAGGGCAGTGCGAATCTGATCCGAAAGGTGGCGCCAGCCATGATATCCAGAGGCAAAGGGGTCATTGTCAATTTCAGTTCCACTTGGGGTCGTTCTGTTTCCAGCGAGGTTGCCCCCTACTGTGCCGCCAAATGGGGAATCGAGGGCATGACCCGGGCTTTGGCTTTGGACCTTCCACAAGGACTTGCCGCCGTCAGCCTCAACCCAGGTGTCATCAATACGGAAATACTGCGGAGTTGCCTTCCTGAAATGGCACCAGGTTGCATCAAACCTGATTCGTGGTCTCGAGGAATGGTTGATTTTCTGCTAAAACTTGGTCCTTCGGACAATGGAAAAGCGCTGAGTGCACCCTGAATTTTTTCATCCTGGAGAGGAAGGCTTGAATGATCCACCATCCCTTATAAACTAAACCTTAGACCTCATAAAACTTTTTAGAAAATAATCCATGGGAATCTTGATTGACAATAACACTAAACTGCTCGTGCAGGGGATCACCGGATCCCAGGGTCAACTCCACACTCGTGGCTGCCGGGATTACGGAACCAACATCGTCGCTGGTGTGACCCCGGGTAAGGGCGGTCAGGGCTTTGAAGGAATCCCGATTTTCAACACCGTCCTGGAAGCGGTAAATGCCACTGGAGCCAATGCCAGTATGATCTTTGTCCCTCCTCCTTTTGCCGCAGACGCGATCATGGAAGCCGCAGGAGCAAAGATTCCGCTGATTGTTGCGATCACCGAGGGAGTCCCGGTCACCGACATGGTACGTGCAGTTGATTTTGTTAAACGTCAGGGCTTGAGGCTGGTGGGCCCGAACTGCCCTGGAGTCATCACCCCCGGTCAATGTAAAATCGGCATCATGCCCGGTCCAATCCATGAACCTGGAAAGGTTGGAGTCGTGTCCCGCTCCGGGACGTTGACTTATGAGGCCGTGGGACAACTCGGAAGGGCCGGATTGGGCCAGTCAAGCTGCATCGGCATTGGTGGAGATCCGGTAAACGGCACCAACTTCATCGACTGCCTCAAAATGTTCGAGGCGGATTCTCAAACTGAAGGAATCGTGATGATTGGAGAAATCGGCGGAGATGCCGAAGAACAGGCTGCCGAGTTCGTCAAGCAGAACGTGAGCAAGCCCATCGTCAGTTTTATTGCCGGTCAAACTGCTCCTCCTGGACGAAGGATGGGGCATGCCGGTGCCATCATCTCCGGTGGCAAGGGCACGGCCTCGGAAAAGATGGCGGCCCTCCAGGCGGCTGGGATTCATGTGGTGAAGACTCCTGCAGAAATCGGCAGCCGAATGCGTGAAGTGTTGGGTTGACCTCAGCGAATTCAAACCTTATTTCTCCAGCAAAGCAGCATGAACACAGCAATCGAATTCTTTTTTGACCTGGTCAGTCCCTACAGTTACCTTGCCAGTGAAAAAATTGAAGAACTTGCCAAACAAAACAACCGGGAACTGATCTGGAAACCCTTTCTGCTCGGAGGCTTGTTCAAAGCCTTAGATGCCCCGCCTGCACCGGGATTACTACCTTACAAAAAACCTTATCTTTTCAAGGATCTGGATCGTCTGGCTAGATTCCACGGGATTCCTTTCAACACGCCCTCGGAATTTCCAAGACTCACGGTGAAACCTTTACGTGCCCTGCTTAGCCTGCCCAAAGAAGATCTCCCCGAAGCCGTCCATCAACTCTATAGGGCCTACTGGGTGGAAGACCGGGATATCTCCGATGCATCGGTACTGGCTGATCTTTTGGGTGCAGAAGCCGTTGAAAAAACCGGAGATCCCGAAATTAAACAATCCCTGATCCAGGCCACCGATGAAGCCGTCAGCCGGGGACTTTTCGGAGCACCTACCTTTCTGGTTGGTCAGGAAATGTTTTTTGGACATGACCGGATGGACCTGCTCGAAGCATTCCTCCAAGACCGTCTCTGAAGAGGCAGGTCTTTAAGGAAAAGGGGTCAAGGGATTTCTATCTCTTTTTTTCTGGAATCAAAGTGATGTAGAACCGTTTTTCCAGAAAGACGGGTAGAAGATCACCAGGGCCGTGAACAATTCCAGGCGTCCCACCAGCATCAACCAGGAAAGCAGCCATTTGCTGACCTCACTCAGGAGTTGATAATTGTCCGTCGGCCCTACGGAACCAAAACCGGGACCGATGTTCATCAGTGCTGAAATAGTGGAACTGATGGCTGTTTCGAAATCGATTTCATTCAGCATCCCCATCAGGCAGGATCCTGCCAAAACCAGCAAGATATTGAGGACAAAGTAGGCGAAAGCAATCTGTATCAGTCGCTCGTCCAGTTTCTGTCCGCTGAGCCGGATGGAACGGATGAAACCGGGATGGACGAAAAACTTGGTCAGTTCGTGCTTCAATTGTTTCCAGAGGATGACATAGTGCACAATTTTGATTCCACTGGTGGTCGACCCGGCACAAGCTCCGATGAAGCATACGGTGAAAAGGTACAACTGGGCTGACTGGGGCCAGAGTTCATAATCCGCAGTGATCAGGCCGGTGGTTGTCAGTAAAGAAACCACCTGGAAGGTTCCATGCCGGAGCGCATCAAAAAAACTCAAATAGCTTTCGCTGTGCCAGAGGATCAGGCTCACCATCACACAGAAGAACAAACTGATTCCCAGATACCAGCGCAATTCCGTGTTTTTCCATACCACCTTCCAGTGTCCCTTCAGCATGTGATAGTAGAGCATGAAGGTCACCCCACCCAACATCATGAAGACAATCGTCACCCAGTCGAAGTACACACTTCCGTAGTGGGCCATGCTGGCATTCTTCGGAGAAAACCCGGCGGTGGCAACGGTACTGAAAGCATGGCAGATGGAATCGAACCAGTTCATTCCTCCCAACCAGAGCAGCAGGATGTTGAATCCATTCATGATCGTGTAAAGGATCCATAGCCAGATCATCGCGTCCCGATTGCGGGGCAGAAAGCGTTCCCGGGTGATGACCTGCCCGGGACTCGATTCTGAACGGAACAGGTTTGCCCCGGCCATGCCATGAGGAAGGAAGATCATCGTCAAAGTGAGAAATCCCATTCCTCCCAAAAAGTGCGTTTCACTACGCCACATCAACAGGCCATGATCCAGTGATTCTATATCATTCAGGATGGTCGCCCCGGTGGTGGTAAACCCCGACATCATTTCAAAAAATGCATCTGTAAAGGAGGGAATGGTTCCGGAAATCAGAAAAGGCAGGGTGGATACCGCACAAATGATGCTCCAGCCAAAAACCGTCACGACCACTGCGTCACGAATCGTTAATTCTAAAATTATCGGATTGAAAAACCTCAAAGGCCCACCAAGAGCCAGTACGATCACCATGGAAATCAGAAGCGGCTGAAAATCATTTTCTTCATAGAATAATGTTGTCAACAGGGGCAAAACCATTGCCGCTCCAATCACGAGCAAAAGGGTGCCGATCACATGGGCAATGCTTCTTGGATGCATGAAAAGATTTTTTTAGGAATAGTGCTTCAGGCTCTGGAAACCCTGAAACTTCAAAAAAGGGGACTGGGCTGAGATACCCGCTAATAAATTGGGATGGGACCGTTCCTCAAGGGAGCGGATCAGGATTGATAACAGAAAAACCCGATTGTTTGAATTGGTATTACTTTCCCTGATTCGAATCTAGATCACGGACAGAGAAATTAAATTATCAGTGATATCAGGTTCTGACAAGTATTTGTTTTGGTTTAGCATCCTCCCTTTCTTTGGGTCAGAGACGGTCGAAGACAGAACCTTCATTGGGCAGGAAAAAGCGGGAGTAAATGCGGTTGGCATATTTATCGGTCATTCCGGCCATGTAATCGCAGATCACACGACATCTTTGGGTTTCGCTTTCAGCCTTTTTCCATTCCATCCCAAAACGTTGCGGCAGCAGCCGTTCTGCTTCTTCCAACAGCACCTCGAAGATTTTCACCAGCATTCGGTGGCCGCGAAAAGTTGCACTCTGAACGGTATTCAGCTGGATCACATGCCGTGAAACCGAATCCTTAAGAGCGTCCAAAAACCTTCTTGGATTTTCTGGAAGAGCCACATTCCATGAAAGCAAAGGTTCTTGGAATTCAGGATTTTCTATCAATTCCGCCGACTGAATCAGTGCATGCACCATCGCACCGACCGCCTGCTTCCGGAAATGTCCCGAAGATGAAATATTTCCAAAAAGCTGATCCTCCAAACCATCGAGTTCCATTTTGGAAGCCCAATCGGCATCCAAAGAACTTTGCACTTCACCCCAGTGTTCCCGGGTAAAGAGCCGGAGCGCGACGGCATCCTCCAAATCATGGACTCCATAAGCAACATCGTCGGCAAAATCGAGGATCGATGTGTCCAGGGATTGATGCTGGGTTTTCCCATGCCTCGACTCGGAAGGATCGGAGTGGCTGCCAAGAAATTCACGATCGTTGCCGGAAAAGGGCTCAAGCAGCCAATCCAAGATCTCCTGTTCTCCGTCCATGTAGCATTTGGGAGGCACCCATTCCCTGCGCTGAAAACTCCTTCCTGCTGAAGGATTTTTTGGTACAGGGGGACTCTTTCGACATAGACTTGAATAAGAAGCAGGGTATTTGAGAACTCCCAGCATCGCACGGCGTGTCAGATTGAGGCCAAAACCGGGAGTGTGAGATTCAAGTCGGGCCAACAGACGGATGCTCTGTGCGTTACTCTCAAACCCTCCGTGACCATGCATCATACAGTTGAGTGCAGCCTCTCCCCCGTGGCCGAAGGGAGGATGCCCAAGATCATGGGCCAGTCCCAGGGTTTCGACGGTTTCCATGCATGGCAGCAGTGGACGAAGATCCGGATAACGTCTCCCTAACTGCAACACAAGTCCCCGTCCGATCTGAGCAACTTCCATCGAATGGGTCAACCGGGTCCGGTGAAAGTCACCTTCGAGCACTCCAAGGATCTGGGTTTTGGACTGAAGCCGACGGAAGGCTGCGGAATGGATCACCCTCGCACGGTCGCGTTCGTAGGCACCGCGTGGGTCACCAGGCCGGGATTTGAAATACTGTTGTCTGCGCTGCTGCCAGATTTCAGAAGGAGTGTCGATGGTCATGGGTACTCGAGCTTTATCCTGCTTACCAAAATGAAAGCAAGAGTCTAATGCCAGAAGAAGGAGGTCTTCAAGTTTTTGGATTAAAGAACATTTCCCGCGACTGGCCGGTGGAAAACAAAACCTGGCGCCAGAAATCGCCCCGGGGGTCGATGCGTTTCTTTTCACGAACCATCGAATCCAGTGGAACATGGGTGAAATGCCCATTCCAGTACCCAATGATCAAATCCGTTTTTCCACACATCATTGCGTGCACAGCGTTGTCGGCAAGGTGATAGCAAAAAATTGCATCATGAGGATTAGCGGGAAGGGAACGAATCATATAACTGGGCTCAATGAGTTTCACATTGACTGGGATCTTTCCTTCAAAGTGGTTGAGGATCTGCTTTTTCAGGAAATGACTGATGTCTTTGTAGCGGATGTTGCCTGAGGCATCTTTTTCTTCACCCGTGTTTCCCATCAGGTCTTGTCCGACACCCTCGGCAACCACGATCACAGAATGTGGATGCCGCCCATCCAGTTGTTTCTTGTTAAGGTATTTTTCGAGACAATTCAAAAACCCATTTTCTCCCTCCAGGGAGAAGGGCACTTCAGGGATCAAAACGAAATTGACGTCAGGACAGGCCAGTGATGTATTGGCCGCAATGAAACCGGAGTCTCGGCCCATCAGTTTGATGATCACGATTCCGTAATTGTTTCCGTACGCCTCGGCATGGGCGGCCTGAACTGCTTCCACTGCTTTTGAAAATGCGGTTTCAAATCCAAAGGTTTTGACACAAAAGGGGATGTCATTATCAATCGTTTTGGGAATTCCAAGGATCCCGATTTTCAAGTTACGCTTTTCAACTTCCAGGGCAATTTCATGGGCTCCGCGAAGAGTACCGTCCCCTCCAATGCAAAAGAGTTGGCGGATGTCCTGACGTTCAAGGCAATCAACGATTTCTCCAATGTCCTGTGGCCCACGGGAACTCGAGAGGATGCTTCCTCCAATATTGTGGACGTTTTGTACGGATTCTGGATTCAAATTCATCGTTTCATGTTTGAAGGACGGGATGAAACCCTGAAATCCGTAACGGAATCCCTGAATGTGTCGAACCCCGTAATTGTGATAAAGCTGCATCACCAAGGTTCGGATGACGTTGTTGATTCCCGGGCAGAGCCCTCCGCAGGTGACGATTCCAGCGCGGATTTTCGACGGATCATAATAGATCTTTTCCCTCGGCCCCGCCTTTTCAAAAGCAAATTTTGAAATCGCTCCATTGGTTTTTTCCACCTCGTAAAGAATCTTGTTTTCATCCGAAACAAAATTGAAATAAGGAATTCCATCTTCCAGTTCAAGTTTCAGCGGAGATGGGATTCTGCATGGTCCCAGGGATTTGATGGAAAAGTCTTCGGATCTCATTATCGGAAAATGATAAGAAAAGGGATATTTACGTTGAGCTTGAAAGGATTACTGAGAAAATATATCACAATGTGCTAATTTGACCTAGTATTTAAGGCGGCATTAAGAGATTTAAATCTTGCCGTCTTCATATCCTGACAAAAGGAACTTCAATGAGCGGAGTGCTGGCTATGATACTGGCTGGAGGAGAAGGAACCCGCCTCAGGCCGTTGACCTCTGTTCGAACCAAACCTGCAGTCCCCTTTGGAGGCAACTACCGGATCATTGATTTTGTCTTGAGTAACTTTGTTAATTCCGGATTCCTAAAAATTTTCGTCCTGACCCAATTCAAATCGCATTCATTGATGCAACACCTCCGGGAAGGCTGGAGGATTTCCGGATTACGCGGACATTTCATTGATCCGATTCCGGCACAGATGCGGATGGGAAAACACTGGTATGAAGGAACCGCTGATGCAATCTATCAAAACCTGAACCTGATCAAAGACACGGATCCGGAACAGGTTTGCATTTTCGGTGGTGACCACATCTACCGTATGGACATCAGCCAGATGCTCCGATTTCACACGAAAAGACATGCTGATCTGACCGTGGCGGCGATACCGGTGCCTGTCTCGGAGGCAAAGCATTTTGGCATCATCGAAGTTGATGAAAACTGGTGCATGACAGGCTTCGTAGAAAAGCCTCAAAACACTCCCAGGACCATACCAGGCAATCCGGAAATGGTGCTGGCATCGATGGGAAACTACATTTTCGAACGACTTCCCTTGGTGGACATGCTCCAACAAGACTCTGAAGATGGACAATCGGTTCATGATTTTGGACGGGATGTTATTCCCAAAATGTATCCCCTTGGAAGGGTTTATGTTTATGACTTCAGTCAGAACAAAATTCCTGATGCAGAACCGATAGAGGCAGGCTATTGGAGAGACGTTGGGACGATCAAGAGTTACTGGAAAGCAAATATGGACTTGGTCGGCATCGAACCCCAATTCAATCTCTACAATCGGCAGTGGCCGGTCCTGACCTCCACCCCACCGTTACCTCCTGCAAAGTTTGTTCATTTCAGTGATCTTCGAACAGGACATGCGATCAATTCGATGATCTCTCCTGGTGCCATCATCAGTGGTGCTCTGGTAGAAAAATCGTTGATGGGCTACAACACGCGTGTTCACAGTTTCTCCCACATCAGTGAATCGGTGATTATGAATAATGTTGTCATCGGCAGGGGGTGCAAACTAAATCGTGTGATTATCGACAAGCATGCGATCATCCATCCCGGAACGATAATCGGCCTTGATCCTGAAGAGGATGCCAAACGTTTCGAAACCACTGAAGACGGCATCGTCGTCATTCCAAAAGGTGCTGAGGTTGGCTAAACACCTCAAGATTCTGGTCATTACTTCCGAAATAGGAGGTTTTTCAAAATCAGGAGGACTTGCTGATGCTGTCGGAGCGTTGTCCCAACAACTGGTCCGTATGGGCCATGATCTTCGCGTACTGACTCCCGCTTATGCATGCGTTAATCAACAGCACATTGCCTCTACAGCCGCCCAATCGCTGAAAGTACCTCTTGATACCGGAGAGATCTTGTGCCGTGTACTGGAATCATCCCTCGAAGAAGTGCACCAGGGTCATCAGTTGAAAGTCCCTATTTACCTGCTTGAACACGAGCATTATTTTTTTCGCAAAGAACTCTATGGAGAACTTGGTGAGGAATACCCGGATAATGCTCAGCGTTTCGGATTTCTCAGTAAGGCAGCCCTCCAACTGGCGCAGGAGTTGAACTGGATACCAGATATTTTTCACGCGCACGACTGGCATACTGCGCTCGTTCCTTATTTTTTGATGAAAAAAAGGCAGACAGACTCCCAATTCCAAAAAAGCCGGAGTATCCTCACCATCCACAATGCAGGTTACCAGGGACGTTACCCGGGATATCTGAATAGCTGGCTTCATATCGAAGACACTCATTTTCATGCTGACTGCTTCGAGGATCATGGAGGACTGAATCTGCTTAAAGGAGGCATGCTTTCCGCGGACCGAGTGAACACCGTCAGTCCAGGTTACGCCGAAGAACTCAAAACTCATCTTGGGGGTCACGGACTGCATCCTTTCTACCAACGACTGGAGGATGATTTTACAGGAATCCTCAACGGATGTGATTATCATCAATGGAACCCCGAAACCGATCCTCATATTCCGGCAAACTACTCTTCCTCAGACCTGAGCGGCAAAGCCCTATGCAAACAGGCCCTGCTTGAACAGGTGAAACTACCCAATCAACCTCAAACCCCATTGATCGGCATGGTCAGTCGTTTGACGGGCCAGAAGGGATTTTCTTTTCTGATACCTGCACTTGAAGAAATCCTGAAAGAAGACCTTCAGTTCGTTCTACTCGGTGACGGGGAGCCCGGAATTGCTGGGGCCTTGGAAAAGATTTCCAAATCCGGAGCAAATAATTTTTCATTCCAACTGGGGTACGACAATCGTTTGGCTCATCTCATCGAAGCCGGAAGTGATCTCTACCTGATGCCCTCTCTTTATGAACCCTGTGGACTGAACCAGATCTACAGCCTGCGTTACGGAACCCTGCCCATTGTTCGAGCGGTTGGAGGCCTCAAGGATACTGTGGAGGATTATGATCAAAAAACTGGTAAAGGAACCGGATTTGTCTTTCAAGAACCCTCGAGTGAGGATCTGACACGTTGTGTCCGAAGAGCATTAAAAAACTTCCACGGCCAGCCAAAATCCTTCAGCCAAATGGTTTCCAGTGCGATGAAAAAACGCTTCCAGTGGGAAGAGGCGGGAAAGGAATACCTGAAGCTTTATCGTAGGGCTCTCTCCAGTGAAGCGGCTAATAACCCAAGAACCTGACGCCTTCAAGCAAAGGGGGATGGTTTGACTGTTCTCAAGAGTCTCATTATTTTCATTAGCCTGTGAAAGAAGCCAGCAACCTTTCCGACCCCCTTTTTCCAATCCAAGGAGAAAACATGGACATCCAGAAAATCGGCATCATCACCAGTGGTGGTGATTGCGGAGGTTTGAATGCCGTAGTCAAAGGCACCTCACAGATGGCAATCCAGAAACAAATCCAGACCTTTGCCATCCCCAACGGCTATGCAGGACTCTACAATTTATTGGACACCGAAGATCTGGTTGAATTGACTCCCAGACGCATCGATTCGTTCAGCATCGGGCTGGCAGGTTCAGAAGCAGGACATTCCCGTGTCAAGATTTCCAAAATCAAAGACCCCAACAAATATCAGAGGATCAAAGACGGACTGGCGAAATTTGGAATCGATGCACTGGTGATCAGCGGAGGGGATGATACCGGCTCGGTGGTCGCGGATCTTGACTCCCATGGCATCCGGTGCGTCCATGCACCCAAAACAATGGATCTCGACCTGATGCCCTACTCGGTGGGTGGTGATTCCACCATCAACCGCATCGCATTCTTTGTCAGTGAATTAAAAACCACGGGGCGCACCCACAACCGGGTGATGATCATCGAGGTCTTTGGTCGCTACGCGGGGCACACTGCTTTCCGCGGCGGGATTGCCGGAGAAGCCGATTGCATCCTCATCCCGGAAATTCCTGTGGATTGGGAAGAGGTCTACCGTCACTTGAAAAAAGTCTACATCAAACGCATCTGCGAAAGTGACATCCGTGCTGGGACCTACACCATCGTCGTCTCAGAGGGCCTGAAAAACGCAAGCGGGGAGCCGATCTATGACGAGTCTGCCGGAGTCGATACCTTCGGCCATAAAAAACTCGCCGGCGCAGGCAAGTATGTGGCCCAGGAAATCACAAAAAAATTGAGCGCGGATGAGGACATCAAGCATTTCATGCAGCAGACCGGGATGTATGTCGAGGGTCTTTATACGGTTCCGGAAGTGCGGACGATCACTCCTTCGCACCTTGTCCGTGCCGGCACCACTTCAGCCTATGATGCCAACTTTGGTATGGCGGCCGGAGCCAATGCGGTCAACTTATTGCTCAAAGGCCTGAGTGGGATCACCTTCAGTGGATATTCCGGGAAAACCGTCTATTACATGGACATTCATGATGCCATCGAACATCGTCACGTTGATCTTGATGAAGTCACCCTCTTCGAACAATTGGGATTCTGCTTTGGGCGCGTTCGTTCCTCCTACGAACCCGACTGTGAAATCCAGCGGGGACGCATCAAACGCATTTACTGATGCAAACCAGCATCAACCAAATTTTATTTTAAGCCAACACCAATCCTCAGGATATAGAAATGATCGAAATCAATGGAACCCGGCTTTGGAAGAGCCTGATGGAAATGGCAGAAATCGGTGCCACCGATAAAGGCGGGTCCCGCAGGCTCGCACTCACCGACCTGGATCGTCAGGGACGGGACCTTTTCCAATCCTGGTGCAAAGAAATCGGATGCTCTGTATCCATCGATGAGATGGGAAATATCTTTGCAAGAAGGGAAGGACGTAATCCTAATCTTCCTCCAGTTCAGGCCGGAAGCCACCTTGATACCCAACCCACTGGTGGTAAATTTGATGGCGTCTACGGCGTTCTCGGGGCGCTGGAGGTCTTGAGGACCCTGCATGACCACAATTATTCCACAGAATCTCCTCTGGAAGCGATATGCTGGACCAACGAGGAGGGAGCACGTTTTTCTCCTGCCATGATCGGGTCCGGTGTCTGGGCAGGAATTTTTGATCTCGAATTCGGACACACCCGTGCTGATCCAGAGGGAATGACCATCCGTGAGGAACTGGAACGCATCGGCTACCTTGGTGCACGTCCATGCCGTCAAACAGATGTCAAAGCTTACTACGAGATCCATATTGAACAGGGGCCAGTGCTTGAGGCAGAGTCGAAAACGGTTGGCATCGTCACTGGAGGTCAGGGATGCAACTGGTATCATCTCCGCCTGCATGGTATGGCTTCACATGCAGGCACCACCCCGATGGCATACCGCCGAGACGCCCTTCATGGCGCTGCACGCATCGTTTCCGAACTGCGAGAAGAGGTGCTTCAGCAGGAAAATGCGCTTGTCACCGTAGGAACGCTCAATCTGCAGCACGATTCCATCAATACCATCCCAGGAGAAGTTTTTTTCACCATCGACATGAGGCATCCCGTTCCAGCTGTGCTTTCCGGATTGGATCAAAATCTCCGGAATTTAGTGGAGAAGGTATGCAGGGAGGAAAAGCTTGAACCAGAAATCAATTTGATCTGGGAAGCCCCGACGGTGACCTTCGATCAAGAATGCGTAGGCAATGTTCGTGATGCCGCCAAAAGTCTCGGTTACTCCTGCCAGGAAATTGTCTCAGGCGCAGGGCATGACGCCTGCCAGATGAGTCATGTCGTCCCCACCGGAATGATCTTCATCCCCTGTAAGGATGGAGTCAGCCATAATGAAATCGAAAGTGCCGAACCGGAACACATTACTTCCGGAGCCAACGTCTTACTCCACGCGATGCTTAAAAGCGCGAACTGAATCGGTTTTTTCTTTGAATCCAGTTGGAAATGAGGATAAAGGAAAAATATGATTTTAATTTAGTTGACTTTGGATTCTCCATAAGACTAGACTCCATTCCTTTCCCAAAATTTTAGTTTTAAACTTAGTTTAAAATCTAATCTTTTTCCTTAAATCAATGCTGTTTTTTAAAGGAGATTTATGTTTAAACAAATAAAATATATTTTTTTATTTTCATTTATGTTGTTCGGCTTTTCGATATATGCTCAAAAGTCTGGAGGAACTCTTGTTTATCTTGTCCAACCAGAGCCTCCTTCCATGGCATCTTATATATCAACTTCAGGTCCAATTGGCTTGGTTGCCCCAAAGATTTATGAAGGTTTGTTTGATTATGATAATGATGGACAAATAGTTCACGTTTTGGCTGCAGGCCACACAGTAAGTAATGATGGAAAAACCGTAACATTTAATCTCAGAAAAGGTGTTAAATGGCATGATGGAAAACCATTTACCTCGGATGATGTGGCATTCACCGTCATGAATGTACTTAAAAAGTTTCACCCACGTGGTCCTAATTCATTCAGAGAAGTTACAAGAATTGACACTCCTGACTCTCACACTGCCATTTTTAAACTAAGAAAACCTGCTCCTTACATGCTTAGGGCTTTGTCTGCCTATGAATCCCCCATCGTTCCCAAGCATCATCTTGAAGGAACCGATATCAAGAGTGCAAAATTGGGAAACAAACCAGTTGGAACAGGCCCATTCAAATTTGTAGAGTGGAAAAAAGGTCAGTATGTGAGACTTGAAAAAAACAAGAATTACTGGCGTAAAGGGCTGCCTTACATAGACCGTGTTGTTGGACGATTCGTTCCGGATGCTTCCACAAGAACGGCAGCGATGGAAAATGGAGAGGTTCTTTATGCGGCTTACAATGCCGTCCCAAATATTGATGCTGTACGGCTCAAAAAACGTGAAGACATTTCGGTAACCACTGATGGATATTCAATGATCAACCCGGTGGCACTCATTGAATTTAATGCGAAAGAAGGTCCCTTTGCAAACCCTGCAATACGACGAGCCATCTCGCTTGCAATTGATCGTCAATTCATGATCGACAATATTTTCTTTGGTTATGGCAAACCAGCTACAAGCGCCCTTTCCACCAACTTCAAACCAACAGGTTTGTATGCCAGTATGCCAAACTACCCTGCACGAGGAGACATCGCTGCTGCAAAAGCAGAACTTGATTCTGCAGGCATAAAGCCTGATGTGAATGGTGTACGGGTTCGTGCCATCCTTGATCTGATTCCTTATGGTGAGGATTATAGGCGTGCCGGAGAATACCTCAAACAAGTCTTGGGAGATATTGGGATCAAACTGGAACTCCGTTATGAAGATGTTCCTACCTGGTTGAAGAGGATTTATCACAACTATGACTTCGTCATGAATCTGAATTACTTCTACCAGTTACCCGATCCTGTTCTTGGAGTCCATCGTCATTACGGGACCGACCAGATTCGTAAAGGAACCCATTTTGTCAATTCCTCACGTTACAGCAATCCTGAGTTGGACCAACTCTTGGCATCAGGAGCTATTGAAGCTAACGCCCAAAAGAGAACCCAGATTTATAAAAAGGTTCAGGAAATTCTGGCTCGGGACATGCCGGTCGTAAATCTTTTCGAAATGCAGTTCCTTACCGTTTATAATACAAAGCTTAAAGGAGCTAACAATTCTGCACTGGGTCCTTATTCCTCATTTAGCGAAGCTTACCTAGATTAATTTTTTCACTACACTTGATGAGACGCCATTCACTGGCGTCTCATTTTCTGCATTTGGATATATTTTTCCCTTTTCTAGTTTATTCATCAAAATATCTTTTGATCACAAACAGAGCTAAGTTGATTGAGTACTTGAAAAATTTATATAGTTCCCACTTAAAACTGAATCATTAATGCATGCTGATTTTGATTTAATGTAATGAACCGTTCAGCAAAAATTTTACGATACGTCATCCGACGACTGATTCAGGCCATACCGATCATCCTCGCAATCATCGTATTGAATTTTTTCCTTCTAAACATGGCAGAAGGAGATGCTGTTGATGTCTTGGCAGGAGAAGCAGGTTCAGCCACTCCTGAATATATGGCTGAATTGCGAGCGAAATTCGGCTTAGATCAACCCCTACCTGTTCAATTACTGGTTTACCTCAAAAACATTGTCAGTCTTGATTTGGGGTATTCATTTAGACACGACATGCCGGTTTCGATTTTAATCGTGGACCGATTTTGGCCTACACTATTGTTGATGGTCAGTACGATCATTTTGGCAATAGGTTTTGGCATCCTGTTGGGTCTACTGGCAGCAACTAATCTTAATACATGGAAAGATGCCGTCATATCGGTTTTTGCTTTGATCACCTATGCAACCCCACTATTTTGGGTTGGTCTGATGATGATTGTTGTTTTTTCAATTAATCTTCGTTGGTTTCCAACTAGTGGAATGGAAAATATTGCTGCTTTTTATGAAGGCTTCGACCGCTTTGTTGATATAACTCATCACTTGGTGTTACCAACCATCACTCTTTCCTTGTTTTACCTAGCTCTCTATACACGACTGATGAGGGCCTCCATGTTAGAACAGTATGGTCAGGATTATGTGGTTACGGCTCGGGCAAAAGGTTTGCCTGAAAGACGCATCACCTTTGGGCATGTCTTGCGTAATGCTCTTTTACCTGTGGTGACCATGGCAGGGGTACAAGTCGGAGCATTAATCGGGGGATCTGTGATTGTAGAATCTGTTTTCGCCTGGCCCGGACTTGGGATGCTGGCATTCGAATCTCTTTTTGCACGAGACCTCAACTTATTACTTGGTATTTTCCTTATTTCATCAGTGCTTGTTGTTGTAGTAAATCTGATTGTTGACATCATTTACTGTTTTCTTGATCCAAGAATAGAAATTTCCTGACCATGCATGGATTTTGGGGACGTTTTTCAAAAAATAAGTCTGCTGTTTTAGGTTTATTCATCCTCTGTCTGGTAATCTTCTTAGCAGCAATAGCAAATTGGATTTATCCAGATGATCCCTTTCGACTTGCGGGAAAACCAATGTCGATTCCAGGAACTAACGGATTTCTTTTAGGAAGCGATACTCTGGGCCGTGATGTTGCCTCTGGAATCGCTCATGGCGCAAAAACCTCAATGCTGATTGGATTATTAGCAACAGTTGCAGCCGTATTCATTGGTATCATTTTTGGTGCTTTGGCAGGGTACTATGGAGGCATCATTGATGATGCACTGATGAGGATTACTGAAATTTTCCAAACCATTCCATCCTTTGTTTTTGCGATCCTGCTGGTAGCGATTATGAAACCCTCCATTGAAAGCATTGTCATCGCTATCACTGTGGTTTCCTGGCCTGCTGTTGCTCGACTGGTCAGGGGAGAATTCTTGTCTTTGAAAACTCGAGAGTTTGTCCAAGCTTGCCACACTTTGGGCATGAGCGATTCTCGCATTATGATTCGTGAAATTCTCCCCAACTGCCTGAGTCCCGTGATTGTGATTGGTTCCTTGATGGTTGCGACAGCAATACTCATCGAAAGCGGACTTGCTTTTCTTGGACTTGGGGATCCAAACATCATGAGTTGGGGGTTTCAAATTGGCGCAGGGCGAACCATGCTTCGTTCGGCCTGGTGGGTTTGCACCTTCCCTGGAATAGCAATCCTAATCACTGTTCTCGCTATCAACCTGGTTGGTGAGGGATTAAATGATGCTTTTAACCCACGTCTGAGAGAACGAAATTAATCAGCTTCTCAAAATAAAAAATCTGTTCATCACTCTTCCAATCGGTTCTGAACGAAATTATGCCGTTCAGAAACTTGATCTGGAATTGTTGTCAGGGAAAACGTTATGCATTGTGGGTGAGAGCGGATCAGGTAAATCACTGACCGCACGAGCCGTGATGGGACTGTTGCCAGCTCCTCATGTTCATGTTGAAAAGGGTTCTATTGATTTCAATGGTGAAGAGATCACCACAACAAGTTTTGAGAGACTTCGTGAAATCCGTGGAAATGAAATTTCCATGATTTTCCAAGAGCCCATGACCGCACTGAACCCGGTCATGACTATAGGGAAACAGATTGATGAAATCTTTCGATACCACAGTCAATTATCTCCAAAGGAACGAACCAACAAATCCACTCAACTCTTATCCGATGTGCATTTGCCGGATCCTTCAAGAATCCTCAATGCATATCCCCATGAACTTTCCGGAGGACAGCGCCAACGTTCGATGATTGCAATGGCTCTAGCCATGGACCCTAAAATCCTCATTGCCGATGAACCAACAACTGCTTTGGATGTCACAACACAAGCACAAATCCTGAAACTCATCAAAGAAATGCAAGAGGTTCACAAAACGGGGGTGTTGTTCATTACCCATGATTTTGGAGTGGTTGCCGATATTGCTGATCGTGTTGCTGTGATGCAGCAAGGTGAAATTATGGAAGCTGGCAGAGTTGATGAAGTCTTAAATACTCCCAAACATCCCTACACACAAAGCCTGATTGCTGCGATACCTAAATTAAAGCCTAGAACTGCAAGAACCCGATCTGAAGAAACAATCCTTGAAGCCAAAGGAATCAACAAAACCTTCGGAGGGGGTAAAAGTTTTTTAGGCTTTGGGAAATCAGTGAATGCCGTCAAAGCCGTCCGAAAAGTAAGTTTTGATTTAAGAAGGGGAGAAACCCTAGGAATTGTGGGCGAAAGTGGTTCCGGAAAATCAACCCTTGCTCGTTGCATCATCCGACTCATTCAAAGTGATGCAGGAGAAATTTTATTAGATGGAGTTGACCTCATGCAATTGAACCGGAATTCAATGCGTTTGGTCCGTTCCAAGATACAGATGGTTTTCCAAGATCCTTTTGCATCACTTAATCCACGCATCAAAGTTGGTGACATCATCGCTCAAGGACCAGAAATTCAAGGACTGACCAAAGTTGAAGCTGAAGGCCGAGCCAGAGAACTCATTTCCATCGTTGGTCTTGATGATAAAGCATACAACCGTTTCCCCCATGAATTTTCAGGAGGACAACGACAGCGAATTGGAATTGCCCGTTCCCTTGCCGTTAAGCCAGAAATTTTAATTGCAGATGAACCCGTCTCAGCCCTGGACGTTTCCATTCAAGCACAAATCCTAAATCTACTGGACCAAATCAGAACCCAAATGAATCTCGCAATGATTTTCATCACTCATGATTTGCGTGTAGCTGCTCAAGTGTGTGACCGTCTTGCGGTCATGAGGTATGGTGAAGTTGTTGAAGCCGGTTCAACCAGTGAACTTTTTGCCTCCCCTCAGCATGACTATACCCAATCACTTTTGGCCGCAGTCCCTGGAAAAGCCTGGCAGGAAGGTGTGTTTACGAATTGAAATCGGCTTTTTCATTTCTAGCATTTTTCATCTGTTAAGCTCTTAACTCACCCTTCGTTTTTACGTCCTTTCACAGAAGTACCCACACCATTTTTATCTCTCTGCAATTCAAACCAGAATGTTTCTGAATGACGGGATTTCTATTTATCCCGCGTGGGCGACGGGGATTTCGGACCAGCAGGTGGTGTAACCCGGCGACCGGCGGTTCTGGCGCATGCACCACTGCTGGGTATCCTGCGCAGAGGCGAGGTTGAGGGTGCGGCGTCCCCAACGTCGGTTGACCCGTTCCATCACCGACATCACGGCATCCTGTTTTTCCAACTGTTCCGGATCATCCCAGAGGTGCCCCACCCTTTGAGAACGGGGGATCAGTTCGAGCAGAAGCACCCCGGCCTTCTGGTAGCGCATCCCTTCACGGAAATGAGGACGTAATCCCTGCACCGCACGGCGTGCGAGTTCGGGCAGATAATCGGTAGGAGAAAACTCGAGCAGCACGCTGCAGGCATGCTGCGGGTCATCACGACGGTGACGGTTGGTGTGGGCAAAGACCTGCATCGCGGAAGTCAGTGCCTGCTGACGCCTCAGTTTGTCCACTGCCTGAGTCAGGTAGGCCGTCAGCGCTGAGGCCAGCGGATCCCATTCCTGGATCAACTGCCCAAAGGATTTGGCCGAGCAGATCGTCTGTTTCGCAGGAGGCGCCATTTCCAATTCGATGCACGGCTCCCCGCGCAGTTCGAGCACGGTCCGCATTCCGTTCACGGTGAATTCACGGCGGACCCAACTGACATCAGCACGCTGAAGGTCGAGTGCTGTCGTGATTCCTGCACGGCGCAGTTTGATTCCGGTACGGCGGCCGATTCCCCAAAGCTCTTCCACTTCGGTCGCTCCCAGCACTTCGTCGCGTTTCCCCGCATCACCCAATTCGAAAACACCACCGCAATCCGGATGACGTTTCGCGTGATGGTTGGCCACCTTGGCCAGCGTCTTCGTCGGGGCGATGCCGATGGAGATCGGAATCCCGGTGTGACGCCTCACCCGGCTCCTCAAGTCCCGACATTCAGAGAACCGCTCCGCCTCGTTACGTGCCGACAGTTCAAGAAAGGCCTCATCAATGGAATAACGTTCCACATGGGGGACGGATGCTTCGAAGGTGCTCATCACCCGGTCGCTCATGTCCCCGTAAAGCGGATAGTTCGAGGAAAAAATATTCACCCGTTGTCGGCGCAGTTGATCCTCGATCTTGAATACCGGTGCCCCCATAGGAATACCCAGCGCCTTTGATTCGTTGGAACGCGCGATGATGCAGCCGTCGTTGTTGGAAAGCACCACCACCGGCTGGTTTTCCAGTTCCGGACGGAAGACCCTTTCACAGGAAACATAGAAATTATTGCAGTCGGCAAGCGCGAGCATCAGACCTCATGGATGACATAAGTGACAACGCCCCAGATGGAAAAATCAGAATCGACCCGGATCGGAATGTTGTCGAACTCAGGATTTTCAGCGACCAGGAAAATCCCTTCCTCATCCTGGACAAGGCGTTTGACGGTGAATTCTCCGTTGAGGGTAGCAATCACCACACGACGGTTACGTTTTTCGATGGAACGGTCGACGATCAGCAGGTCCCGATCGTAAATACCGGCTTCCATCATCGACTCGCCCGCGGCACGCACAAAGAAGGTCGATGACGGATTACGGATCAGGTGCTGGTTGAGGTCCAGGCGTGATTCAAGATGATCCTCCGCAGGCGACGGGAAACCTGCCGCAACCCGGGCGCTGAACAGCGGCAGTTCCAGGCTGCCGGATTCCTCCATCCCGTAAATCGCGCTGATGCTGCCGTCTGTCTTCAGTTTTTTTGGAATGGATTTCAACATTCCTCATTCTGTTCCCACCCTGCTCCTAGAGCAATACGAAAGTCAGTGGCTGTAACATCTTAAAAAGTTTCCCCCTTCTCCCTAAAAAGATTGAAACATTTTGAAATGACAAAACAATGACACTGAAAGAGAGCACTGAGACAAATGCTTTTCATCAAGAGGAATTAGAAAACAACAAACATCCAGCTTGCATTTGTATCAGGAATTCAACAAAAAGATCGGGTAAAGGGCAATAATCAGAAAACATAAAAAACTCCCGGCAAAAAGCATGAACGTCATTGATTCTCACCTGCATCTTTTCAAGGCATATTCCAAGGATTATCCAAGGCCCATTCATCCGGGCTTGGCCGATGAGGAAAGGGAAGTGGTCGCACAGGAACTGATCGTTGAGATGGAAAAAGCGGGAGTGGACAAGGCCATTGTGGTTCCTCTCGGCCCAGAGGATCATTACATTTCAGAATTGCTGAAAGAGTATCCCGGTAAATTTGCAACGGTAGGGATTTATGACGCGGACGCACCAGACCAAGCAGAAAATTTAGACCAGCGTATTGAAGAGAGCAGCATTCAGGGAATCCGGGTCGGGTTTGTCGATCTGGAAGCAAGCCCTGATGACGATCCGGAAAAATACGCCATGTTTCCCGTTTTTAAGCTGATGGCTGAACGTAGACTGAAGGTATGGTTCTACGCAGAACCTCGTCAGGTGGAAATGTTTGACAGGGTTTTGGAGAGACTTCCGGAACTGGAAGCAATCTTCAACCATTGCGGGTTCATGGTCTCCCTCGATAATCTGTCCATTGATCAGCATGCCCGTCCACATTTTGATACCCAAATTCCTCCACCAACCCTAGACCTT
>NYUB01000169.1 GCA_002683785.1 Deltaproteobacteria bacterium | reverse complement strand
CGGAAGCAGTTCAGGGATGTGTTCGGCACAGATGGAGATTGCTTCGGAACAGCGAAAACGATAGGGGCAGCCAAGAATTGGTTCAGAATTTTGCACTAATTCCTGGAATGATGCTTGGTTTTTGGTTGAATTATTCGGTTTCCCCGGGACGGGTTTTGGGACTGCACGGAGCAGGTCCCGGGTATAGGGGTGACTCGGTTTTTTAAAAAGTTCCCGGGTTGGGCCCTGTTCCACGATCCTTCCTGCGAACATCACGGCGACATTTTCCGTCATGTGACGGACAATGCTCAAATCGTGACTGATGAAGAGGTAAGCCAGGCGGTGGCGTTCCCGCAGTTCTAGCATCAGATTCAGCACTTGGGCCTGAACGGAAACATCAAGGGCGGACACGGGTTCATCTGCCACAATCAGGGCCGGAAGGGTGATTAAGGCTCGGGCTAGAGCAACCCTTTGCCTTTGACCTCCTGAAAATTCATGGGGATATTTCAAGGCATCCGAAGCATCAAGCCCCACCTCCTCCAAGGCCTCCCCAACAAGATTCGAAGACTCGCTGGAGTTCTCTATACCTTTCAGACTCAAAGGTTCTGCAATGGAACGGCCAATGGTGTGTCTGGGATTAAGGGATCCATAAGGATCCTGGAAGACCATCTGCATGCCCCGGCGCAGCGATCTTAGGGTTTCAGGGGAAATCTTGTAGAGATTCAGACCTTGAAAACAGACACTTCCGGACTTGGGGGATTCAAGCCCCATCACAGCCCGGGCCAGGGTTGATTTTCCACAACCGGATTCTCCAACAATCCCAAAACTTTCTCCCTCTTTGACCTTCAGAGAGACTCCATCCAGGGCCCTCATTCTGGGCCTGGGGGTAAGCAGGGATTTCCTCGGCAGGAGGTACTCCCGAACGACACAATCCAGGTCGAGCAGTTCCTTCCTCTCAGAGTTACTTGTGGAATGATCCTCTATCATGGTGCATCAAGTGGAAACCAGCAGGCACAGGAGTGAAGCTGTTGAGATTCACCGAATAATGGAATCTCTTTTTGACAACGTGGTTGAGCAGAAACACAACGGGTTTGGAAGACACAGCCTTCAGAGCGTTCATCCAACTTTGGGACTCTTCCAGCGATGGCCCTCAAACGCATCGGACCCTCTGCTTGAGGTTGCTCTCCATCAGGAAGGGCTTCAAACAGTCCCCGGGTATAGGGATGTTTCAATTTTGAAAAGACATCTTCCGTAAGCCCGCTTTCGACGCACCTTCCCGCGTACATGACCAGCATCCTGTCGGTGTTTTCTGCAATCACACCAAGGTCATGGGTGATCAGGATCAGGGACATGTTTTCTTCTTCCACGAGTTCACTGAGCAGTCTCAGGATTTGAGCCTGGATCGTCACATCAAGGGCGGTGGTTGGTTCATCGGCAATCAGCAGATCAGGACCGCAAGCCATGGCGATGGCGATGACTACACGCTGCCTTTGTCCTCCGGAAAGCTGGTGCGGGTATAGGGAGTGTGGAAATCGGGATTCCGGAAGCCCGACACGTTCCAGCATTCGAGATGCCTGTCGGAAGGCCTCATGTCTGGAAACATGACTGTGGAGCAGCAGACTTTCCGAAACCTGATGGCCGATGGGCTGGACCGGATTGAGGGCGGACATCGGTTCCTGAAACACCATTCCGATCCTTTTTCCCCGGATTTTACAGAGCTGAGATTCCTGGAGCCGGCTCAGTTCATCAAATTTGTCCCTGGAGGAAGCAAGGCGGATACTTCCCTCCATACTCATCGAAGAGGGAAGCAGGCCCATCAGGGCCAGGGCAGTAATCGATTTCCCGCAACCGGACTCCCCAACGATTCCGACGCGTTCTCCGAATCCTATGGAAAAATCAAGATCCTGGACGACTGGCAGCTGCCGTTTCCTTTGTTTAAGGAAAACCTGGAGCCCATTCACCTCGAGCAGGTATTTGGAATCCTGAATTCTGTTTGGGATATTCAAGGGAGGCCGGTCTAGTATCTACTGGGCGACAACTCCACCGTCGATCACCATTTCGGTTCCGGTGACAAATGTGGATTCATCCGAAGCAAGATAGACGATCATTTTGGCTACGTCATCCGTCGTTCCGATACGCTTCAAAGGCACCTGCCGGATCAGGGTCTGACGGGCTTTTTCCGGATCCGGAGCATCCTGAATCATCGAATCCAGCATCGGGGTTTCGATGAAGGTAGGGTGGATCGAGTTGCAGCGAATGCCGTAACCCGATCGAGCACAGTGCAGGGCCACCGATTTGGTGAGCATCCTCACCGCACCCTTGCTGGAGTTGTAGGCGGCGAGATTGAAGCCTCCGATCAGTCCTGACACCGAAGAAAGATTGATGATAGATCCTGCTCCGAATTCTTTCATAACACGGACACCATGCTTACAGCCGAGAAAGGTTCCATCGAGATTGACAGCGTGAACATGACGCCAATCTTCAAGTGAGATCTGCTCCACATCAGCGATCAGGACCATTCCGGCCGAATTGACAAGAATATCCAAACTCTGGAAACGTTTCACGGTTTCCCTTAGCACCGAGATCCAATCCTCTTCAAGGGTGATGTCGAGTTTCAGGAATTCAGCATTTCTTCCCAGTTTCTCGGCTTCTTTCTTACCATTTTCCACGTTGATGTCGGTCATCATCACCCGGGCCCCTTCCTCCGCAAGGCGGAGGGAAGCCTGGAGGCCGATGCCTGAAGCAGCACCAGTCACCAGGGCGATTTTGCCATCAACCCGACCCATCTTCAGTTGTATTTGCGAAGTTCGATTTTAGCAATGCTCATCTGGTGAACCTCATCCGGCCCGTCTGCCAATCTCAAAGCCCTCGACCAGGCCCAGCCATGGGCAAGCCCGCCATCCTCGGTGACTCCAGCGGCGCCGAAAATCTGGACGGCACGATCGATGACCTTGCAGCACATGTTCGGGGCAATGACCTTGATCATTGCGATTTCAGCACGTGCGGCCTTGTTGCCGACCTTATCCATCATCGCTGCAGCCTTCAGCGTCAGCAGGCGGGCTTGTTCGATTTCCATACGTGAGTCTGCAATTGCCTGCATGACCACCCCTTGTTCCGCAAGGGGCTTGCCGAAAGCGACCCGCTCTTTGGCCCTTTTACACATCATCTCGAGAGCCCGTTCCGCCTGTCCGATTAGACGCATGCAGTGATGGATCCGTCCCGGGCCAAGTCGTCCCTGGGCTATTTCGAATCCGCGTCCCTCCCCGAGCAGGAGATTCGATACTGGAACCCGGACGTTGTCGAAATCCAGTTCCGCATGTCCATGGGGGGCATGATCGAAGCCATAAACCGGAAGGCTGCGGATGAACTTCACTCCTGGAGTTTCCATTGGTACCAGGACCATCGATTGCTGGATATGCCTAGGTGCTTCCGGATCGGTCTTGCCCATGAAGATCAGGATTTTACATCGGGGATCAGGCGCTCCGGAGGTCCACCATTTCCTTCCATTGAGGATGTATTCGTCTCCTTCACGTTGGATGCTGGCCTGGATGTTGGTCGCGTCCGAAGATGCTACATTTGGCTCGGTCATCGCAAATCCTGAACGGATTTTCCCTTCGAGCAATGGAATCAGCCATTGCTTCTTCTGCTCTTCGGAACCGTAGCGAACAAGCACCTCCATGTTGCCTGTGTCGGGCGCGGAGCAATTGAAAACTTCCGGTCCAATTGCCGAATGCCCCATGATTTCGCAAAGTGGCGCGTATTCCACATTCGTCAGTCCAGCACCGTAGTCACTTTCAGGTAAAAACAGGTTCCAGAGGTCAGCTGCACGGGCTTTTTGTTTGAGATCTTCGATTACAGGTGGAATCCTCCAACGTTGTCCGTCTTCTTCCACAGACTCGAAATACTTCGATTCATTGGGAGTGACATGTTCGTCCATGAAATCTTGCAGACGTTTCTGAAGATCTAGAACTTGTTTGGTATATTCAAAATCCATATTGGCTTTCAATAAGAGGTGATACTTAATTCATTCTAATCGGTTCTTGATGTGCTTCAAGCCTTAAGCCCAAATAGCATTTTTCATCAATGTTTCTAAGCATTTACATCCGAGAATGCTCTCACAAATTCAGTAGTGTCATTCATTTTTGGACAGGGGATCCATAATGTGAAATACATCAGCCGAGGTTGATTCAACTTTGGGTGTTCTGGTTATCACGGCAGGCGTGGATGTCCAAGCAGATCGGTTGGAAGCCTTGGTCGTGGGGCATGGCAAAGCTGATGAGTTGTGGTTTCTTGATCATAGGATTTTCTATGGTTCTCCTGCTTCTGATGATCTCTGGCAGGAACTCGCTGATTATTTATTGGAGCCGTGGCGTTTGCCAAATGGGAAGGATCTCAAGATTGCCCAGACGCTGGTGGACAGCGGTTATGAAACGCAAAAGGTGTATCAGTTCGTCAAGAGAATGGCTCCGTACCGAGTCAACGCCAGCAAAGGAATCGGAGGTACAAGAAGACCAGCGGTCGGAAGACCCTCAAAGTCCAACTCCGCAAGAGTGTCCGTCTTTCCCATTGGAACCATCACCCTCAAGGATGTGGTCTTCAGTCGGCTCAAGGTGGCTGAACCTGGGCCTGCTTACTGGCACATTCCTGAGACGATGGATGCGGAATGGTGTTATCAACTCACCAGCGAGAAAGCCGTGAAGCGTTGGAGCCGAGGCATTCCCAGAACCGAATACATCAAACTCCGACCAAGAAACGAGGCTTTGGATTTAAGTGTCTTGTCCCTCGCCAGCTTCGCCATGCTCAACGTGAACACTGAGAAAGTGGCCTCTCGGTTGGAAGACGTGCGGAAACCGGAAGTCGAGATGAAACAACCGTTTCCGTTCAGGATTAAGAATAAAAAACCGTCGTGGGTTAAAAGGCATAAATGACAAACGTTTTTGATTCTTCAAATTGGCCTTCCTTTCCACCGGAAGAGTTTGTGGCAGGGGATTATTTCGCATTTAAGAAATCTGGTTTGAGTGGTTCTTTTCCTCTTTCTTCATACTCCGTCAAGTTTTATGCCAGCCAGTTCGGAAGAGGTGCTGGAACCACATCGGCAAACCAAATATCACTGGATGCAGTGGAGTCAGGTACAGAGTATCAGATCACTGCAGGAGCAACCGCCACTAACTCGTGGGCTGTCGGGAAATATGCTTGGAGCTTGTTCGTCATTGATTCCGGTGATGCCTAAAAGCGTCAGATTCTCGACAACGGTGTTTTTGAAATCAAACCCAACTGGGCATACAGCACCGTCGATCCTAGAAGTGACGCACGCAAGAATCTGGAATTGATTGAAGACATTCTTTACAACAGAATCCTAGGAGACCCATTGAAAGAAGAAAATCTTCAGTTTGATGTCGTTGTCACGCTGACCTCAGCAGACAAAGGACTTTTACCAGAGGAGTTTACCGAGGCGATCTTGAAGGGGTAGTGAGTTTCGTTGTCCCGACCGGTTTGGATTTAACTAGTGTAGTTGTTTCCTTTGTTATTGATTTTAATACTTTAATTATCGACACCACTAGATGTCCCCCAGTAAATTGGGTAGTCATCCACAGTACCGATGGAAATCAAGTTCATACATTCATCATTTCTGATTTATCTGGAGTTAGCCCTAATACCAATTCTTCGGATCGCTCTAAGTGTGGCTTTAAAATCAATCAGTTTTGTACCGCCAGGTTACTGTAATTTCGGATCAGGGGTGCTCACAGATAGATTTAATACTAGTGTCACATGCTTTGCCCTCAATTCTCCCGTCGGCATAAAGACCAACAAAAATAAAGCAGTCACGAGAAGCAATGTTCCAATCTACATTAAACGTGTGTCCATTGGCAGGATATGTGTCGCCACTCGCCCATTGTAAAGTTCCCTCGGTATCAATATCATTTAAACCAATCCAACAGTCCTTTCCGGATCCAGTTCCGGCGTTATCTTTACAAATCT
>NYUB01000168.1 GCA_002683785.1 Deltaproteobacteria bacterium | reverse complement strand
TTGTCACAGGTGCGATGTCGCTGGGATCAATCAGCCAGGAAGCCCATGAAACCCTGGCCATCGCCATGAACCGCCTCAAGGCAAGAAGCAACAGCGGTGAAGGAGGAGAAGATGCTGAACGATTTGAACCACTTTCCAATGGAGACTGGCCAAACAGCGCTATCAAACAAGTCGCATCCGGTCGATTCGGGGTAACGATCCATTATCTGGTCAACTGCAGAGAACTGCAGATTAAAGTCGCTCAAGGTGCCAAGCCTGGAGAGGGAGGCCAACTCCCTGGAAAAAAGGTCAGTGAATACATTGCAAAGGTCAGGAATTCCACCCCTGGTGTAACCCTCATTTCACCTCCACCCCATCACGACATTTACTCCATCGAAGATCTTGCACAATTGATCTTTGATCTGAAAAATTCCAATCCAGATGCCAAAATCAACGTCAAACTGGTTGCAGAAGCAGGGGTTGGTACCATCGCTGCTGGTGTGGCAAAGGCTCATGCGGACATCATCACCATCTCAGGACACGACGGAGGAACCGGTGCATCTCCACTGACTTCGATCAAACATGCCGGAGTCCCATGGGAATTGGGACTCTCCGAAGCACATCAGACGCTTCTTCTCAACCGTCTTCGGGGACGCGTCCGATTGCAGACCGACGGCCAGCTGAAAACCGGAAGGGATGTGGCAATCGCTGGAATGCTCGGTGCGGAGGAATTTGGTTTTTCTACTGCCCCACTGGTGGCAATCGGATGCATCATGATGCGTAAATGCCATCTGAACACTTGCCCTGTTGGAATAGCAACCCAGGATCCCAACCTGCGTAAAAAATTCGTCGGCCAACCAGAACATGTGGTCAATTATTTCTTCTTCGTTGCTGAAGAAGTGAGGCAGATCATGGCTTCTCTCGGCATCAAAGAATTCAAACAGCTTGTCGGCCGAACCGATCTCCTGAAACAAAAACCGATGGATCACTGGAAAGCCAGCCAAGTGGATCTGTCAGACCTGCTATACCAGCCACCCGTTGGCTCTGGGGATACACTTCACTGCACCCAGGATCAAGATCACGGCATTGAAAAACAAATCGATCATCAGTTGATTCAGCAGGCAGGCCCCGCACTTGAATCGAAAAAAATGGTCCGGATCGAAGGCCAAATCCGTAACACCGATCGTGCTTTTGGAGCCTTGCTAAGCAGTGAAATTGCTAAAAAATATGGATCTGATGGGCTTCCGGAAGGAACCATCCACTGCCAATTCAAAGGTTCCGCAGGACAAAGTTTTGGCGCCTTTCTGGCAAGCGGAGTGACACTGGAATTAGAAGGGGACGCCAACGACTACACTGGTAAAGGATTGAGCGGTGGAAGGCTCGTCATCTACCCACCCAAAAAATCCTCCTTCCGAGCCGAAGAAAACATCCTCATTGGCAACACGGTACTCTACGGAGCAACATCAGGAGAGGCATTTTTCCGTGGAATTGCGGGCGAGCGTTTTGCCGTCCGCAACAGCGGGGTCAACGCAATCGTCGAAGGTGTTGGAGATCACGGATGTGAATATATGACAGGCGGACGTGTCGTTGTGCTTGGACCCACCGGACGTAATTTCGCTGCAGGCATGAGTGGTGGAATCGCCTATGTCGTGGATGCGGATAAACAGTTTAAAAATCTCTGTAACCCGGGAATGGTAGAATTGGAACAAATTGTTGACCCCGAAGAACAGAACTGGATCAAGCACTTCATTTCCCGTCATCAACAACTCACTGAAAGTGAACTTGCCGCAAAACTGCTTAAAGACTGGACAAATACCCTTTCCATGACAGTGAAAGTGATGCCCACTGAATACCGGATGGTCCTAGAAAAGCAAAAACTCAAGGCCGCCTGAGGAACGATCAAACATGGGAAAGGACACAGGATTCATCGAATTTGAAAAACAGGCCATACCGCGCAGGGAAGTGCGAGAACGGGTTCAGGATTACGGTGAATACGACCTCAACTATTCCAATTCCGACATCCGTCGTCAGGCTTCCCGTTGTATGGATTGTGGCGTTCCCTTCTGCCACATGGGCTGCCCGCTTGGCAACATGATTCCGGACTGGAACGATCTCGTCTATCGTGACCAGTGGCGCGATGCCCTTGGGGTTTTACACAGTACCAACAATTTCCCGGAGTTCACCGGGCGTATCTGCCCCGCACCCTGCGAAGATTCCTGTGTTCTGAATGAGCACTACACCCTTGATCCGGAAGAAAAGCAGAAGAAGAAACATTCGGTAACCATCGAACAGGTGGAAAAACACATCGTTGAGCGAGGTTGGCAGGAGGGATGGATCCTACCTCAGCCACCGCAACAAGAAACCGGGAAAAAGATCGCTGTGATCGGCTCTGGACCGGCAGGACTGGCCGCGGCTCAGCAACTGAGGCGTGTTGGTCACCAGGTAACGGTATTTGAAAAGGACGATCGGCTTGGGGGTCTGCTGATATACGGCATTCCAGATTTCAAACTCGACAAAATCCATGTCCAACGTCGTATCGATCAGATGACACAAGAAGGAGTCGAGTTCAAAACCGGGATTGAAATCGGAAAAGATCTGAAAATAAGTGATCTTCGCAAAACTTTTGATGCACTGCTCCTCGCTATCGGAGCCCAGCATACGCGCAAACTCGAAGCTGATGGTCATGATCTGAAAGGAGTCCATTATGCCATGGACTACCTCCCTCAAAGAAACCGTGAGGTCGCAGGAGATGTTTTGAATGAAGAGAAAATAATCAAAGCATCTGGAAAGAAAGCAGTGATTCTTGGAGGCGGTTTCACTGCTGCAGACTGCTTGGGTAACCTCAATCGTCAGGGGGTGCACCCTGAAGTCTGCCAGTTCGAATTGGTGGACATGCTACCGCGTCCTACGCCGGTGCATGAAGAGGCAAAAATGGACAGCCGTGCCAATATCCTTACTGAAAGTTTAAGTGGTTCCACCACGGGTTTTGTCAAAAGCCTGAACGGTGTCAAAGTCCAATGGGAAAAAGGAAAGGGAATGAAACCTCTCGAAAATACCCGCTTCTCCGTCGATGCAGATCTCGTTTTTTTGGCATTGGGTTTTCTGGGCCCCAGTCTTGAGGGACCTCTTCAGGAACTGAACTTGGAAATGGAAATCCGTGGTAAGCATGAAACGATTCAGGTTGAAAAACTTCAGCAGTTACTTAAAAGCGGACAACCGATGTACCAGGTTCGGGCTGACCCAAACTTCATGACCAGTTGTGATGGAGTTTTTGTCGCTGGAGATGCCAAACGCGGAGCATCTCTGGTCGTCTGGGCGATCTGGGAAGGCCGTGAAGCAGCACGCTGCATCGACAGCTATCTCATGGGTGAAAGCAGTCTCCCAACTTCTCCCCAAGCCGAAATGCTGGCCTGAGTCTCGTTCACAATTTCAGAAATTCCCGTTTTTCCCATGAGAAGAAATCGTCTTCTCTACACCTTTGCCATCATAGCCTTCTTCATCCTTCTCGGTTATGCCCTGATACGTGAAATGGATCGCAATCAGGCACAAATCAACGGAAGCATCAGTGGGATCATCACTGCCACACGGGCTGCAGGAGCAGGAATCGTCAAAACTGATAACGCCTACCTGATGTTGTTCGAACCAGGGACTTCCTATCCAACTGTCACTAAAGTGATAAACCCGTTTCTTCCTCCAACCACCTTCTTCATCGGACAGGGAGATTCGGCCGCCCCTTTGAAAGGGGCCTATCGACTGCTGGTCCTTTCCGACAAAGACGGAAATCCGGACCGCCCGGCCCTGGGGGAGGTGATGGGTGAACTGACTGCCCCGCTAAAACTCGGAACAGAGGCATTCGAATACCTGCTGGATCGTCCCTTCCAAGGATTTCCTAAGGAACTGCTTGAAGCCCGAAGAAAGGATCCAGCAATGAACATTCTTGGAACCATCGATGTCTCTCCTGAATTCAAAGACCAGATCTCTGCCGAGGACCGTCTGGTGATCATGCTCTTTGATCCCAAACTTGGACGGCCTGTCGCTTTCCGTATTCTGGAAAATTTCAGCTTGCCCCAGGATTTTAGCATCGGGGTCGCAGATGCGATGCCTGGAATCCAACTGAAAGGCCCCTATTCCCTCCGAATCATCTCCGACAAGAACGGTCAGCCATTCGAATCAGCCCCTGGAGAATTGATCGTTCGTTCCAAGAAGCTTCTGCCTCTTGGCAGCCAAGGAATGAATTTAGTCCTGGACCAGGAATACCAGCGCTGATCAGGGGAATCCAAGATAGTTCAAAGTCCTCAGGGTGCTTTTTACGTGTGATTTCTTAAATAAACTGTTAAAAAGTTATGTTTATCTGAAATTCATCAACTAGAGGTTTTCCATGTTTCCTTTTGAATCCATCGCTTACGCCCAGACTGGTGGTGCTGAAGCCAACCCATTTGTTTCCTTCGTACCGCTCATTTTGATCGTGGTTGTGTTCTGGTTCTTCCTGATCCGACCTCAGCAAAAAAGACAGAAGGAACATCAGCAAATGATCAGCGAGCTCGGCAAGGGTGATCGCATTGTCACTACCGGTGGTCTTTTTGGGACCATCACCAAGATCGGAGACGATCGCATGACCGTGGAGATCGCCGATAAGGTACGGGTTCAGGTCGAACGCAGTCAGGTCTCACGCCTGGACAAAGATTCATCAGACAAAAGCAAGGAAGACTCTGATGACAAAAAGGAATCCAAGGACTGATTCTTTTGAAAACCTATCCGGCAGCAGCATCCTCCATTAATCACCCAACCGTTTTTCAACTGACTCCATGAACGTCCAATTTAAAGGCGGGCTGATCCTGATTGTTCTGGTGGCCGCCCTGTATTATGTTTTTCCAACCTTTCAGGCTTATCGTGGAGGAGTGGACCCTCAGACCATAGCTGATAAGGTCAACCTCGGACTCGATCTTCAAGGTGGAATGTATCTCGACATCGAAGTCCAGAGTGATGTGGCCGTCGAAGAAATCGTAAGGCGCACCCGTGATGATCTGGAAGACCTGTTGATTGATGAACAGGTGGACTTCATTGAAGTCCGTCAGTTGCAAAATACACTGGTGGTAGAGATGGAACCGGGGCGTAAAGTAGTCCTGGAGGAGTCCCCCTTCGACCGGATCCTGGTTCAGTTCGATGAAAGCGTGGAAGGAGATGTGATCAAGTTGAGCATCAAACCTGAAGAAGCAGAACGAGTCAGAAAAAATTCGATTAGTCAGGCTCTAGAGGTGTTGCGCAACCGAATTGACGGACTGGGCATCAGCGAACCCTCCCTTCAACAACAGGGAGAAAACAGCATCGTCATCCAACTTCCAGGCCTTAAGGACCGTGAACGGGCGATCGAACTGATCGGCCCCCAGGCGATTCTTGAATTCAACCTCGTGAACAGCGATGCGACGGTCAATACCTACAACCGGCTCACGGAAACGATCAAGTATGATGAAACCTGGGACAAAACCACAAACAAACTGATTTCACGCAGGCCCTTTATACTGGAGAAAAAGGTTCTTCTGACCGGAGAATTCATTCGTGATGCAAGGGTTCGTTTTGATCCGCAGACCAATCAGCCTTATGTTTCCCTCAGTTTCGATTCGATGGGATCAGATCGCTTTGCCAAGATCACTCAACGTTATCGTGGACGGAATCTGGCCATTGTACTGGACGACAAAGTTCAGTCGGCACCTGTCATCCGGGAAGCGATCACGGGAGGGGAGGCTTCCATTTCAGGACAGTTCACTACCGAAGAGGCCAGCGATCTGGCATTGGTTCTCCGGTCTGGAGCCCTGCCTGCCCCAATCAGTATTCGCGAAGAAAGAACCGTAGGAGCGAGTCTCGGAGAAGATTCCGTTCGTCAGGGCCTGATGTCCTTGTTGATTGGCAGTGGTCTGGTGCTGGTGTTCATGATGGCCTACTACAAATTGGCAGGAGTGTTTGCATCAATTTCCCTGATTTTTAATGTGATCCTGATCATCTCGGTACTTGGCGCTTTTGGAGCCACCTTGACCCTTCCGGGCATGGCAGGGATCGTTTTGACGATCGGCATGGCAGTCGATGCAAACGTCCTCATTTTTCAGCGTATCCTTGAAGAAATGAAGCGCACCAGCCATCCCCGGGGAGCAATTAAGGAGGGTTTTGATAGGGCTTTCCGAACGATTCTGGATGCAAACGTGACCACTCTTTTTGCCGCACTGGCACTACTCCAGTTTGGAACAGGCCCAATCAAAGGCTTTGCAGTAACCCTTTCCATCGGCATCCTGGCCAGCATGTTCACCGCCATTGTCGTAACCCGATTTTTCTTCGATTGGATCTACCTCAGGCGCTCCAGCCTGCAATCGATCAGTATTTGAGTCATTGTTTAAAAATTTAATAACCTGACAGGAACTATGCAACTGGTGAAAGACGGAGTCGTCATCGATTTTCTGGGAAAACGGTTTTATGCCGGAATCTTCTCTGCGATTCTACTCGTAGGCGGCCTGGTTTCCGTGCTCATGCATCAGGGACTGAATTATGGCATCGATTTCCGCGGAGGAACCAACATCCAAATCCGTTTCAAAGAAGTTCCCAACTTGGACCAGTTGAGGGATTTCTTTGCCGATAAGGATCTCGGAAATGTAATGCTCCAGACTTTTGGTTCGGTCGAGGATCGTGAAATCCTACTTGGGCTTTCCGTGGACAACCCTTTGGGGACTGGAGAAAAACTGACTTACGGATTGCGTCAAATGCTCCAGACCGACTATCCGGAACTGGAACTCCGACGGATTGAGACCATCGGTCCCAAAGTTGGAGATGAACTCAAAACCAGTGCCCTGCAAGCGATCATGATCGCCCTCGGGTTGGTTCTGGTTTACATCACGTTCCGTTTTCAATGGCGTCAGGGAATTGCCGCGATCATCACCCTCCTACATGATGTGATGGTGGTGGTGGGAATTTTTTCGATTTTCGACAAGGAATTCACCCTGCCGGTGATCGCTGCCCTGCTCACGGTAGTGGGTTATTCGCTGAACGATACGATCGTCATTTTCGACCGTATTCGTGAAAACATCTCTAAATTTCGACAGCGAAAGTTGCTTCCCCTGATCAATCAAAGCGTTACTGAAACCCTGAGTCGTACCCTGCTCACTTCCGGGACCACACTGCTGGTTGTGCTGGCATTGTTCTTTCTAGGGGGAGAAATCATCCATGATTTCGCATTCGCCCTACTGATCGGAGTCCTTATCGGAACCTATTCCTCGATCTACGTCGCAAGCCCGGTGGTACTCTGGCTGACCAAAATCGCCCCGCCTAAAAGTAGCGACTAGTCGCTGAATTCCATCTCACCATGGAAGAGCCCGGATTGTTCCCGATCAGGAAACTGGCCATTGTCGGACTGGGTTTGATCGGAGGATCCCTGGCAATCGACCTACGCCGCCTGGGGCTTGCTTCAAAAATCCTTGGTTACGATTCCAATCCTCAACACTGCAGAAAAGCTCTAGACCTTCAACTCGTCGATTCCTGCAGTACGATGCCAGATGATCTGCTTTTGGAAGCAGACTGGCTGGTTCTTGCGGTTCCGGTACAGTCGATAGAACACGTGTTGGATCAATTCCGTCCGTTTTTGAAACCTGACGTTTTGATCACCGATACCGGAAGCGTCAAAGCTCCTTTACTGAAAATCATGCTCCGCCCGGAAAACTCAGGCTTTGCTTTCGTCGGTGGGCATCCGATTGCAGGCGGGGAACGTTTCGGCCCAGAGGCGGCGGTTTCATCGCTGTTTGAAGGAAAACGCTTTGTATTGACCCCTGATCAACAAACCCGTAGGGAGACGCTCGGAGCAGTTCGGAGGCTTTGGACTGAAATCGGAAGCGAGGTCATTGAAATGGATGGGGATCTTCATGACCGTATCTTTGCCTCGGTCAGTCACCTTCCCCACTTGTTGGCCTACGCAACCATCCAGGCCATTGCAGATTCGGACAGCCCTGAAGCCCTTGAACATTCAGGGGCAGGACTCAAGGGCTTTTCCAGGATTGCCTCTTCAAGTCCTGAAATGTGGGCAGATATTTTTTTGCAAAACCAGCAACCTCTGCTTCAGCGTGTGGATGCTTTCAGTTCGTGCATCAGTGAAATCCGGGAGGCAATCGTCACCAACGACCGGGAGCGGTTGATCGAACTGCTGGCCCAAGCCAAAGCTGCCAAAGACCGCTGGGTCCACTAATCCGGAAACCTTTACAGGTCTCCTAATCACTTGTGCTGAACTTTTGGCCAGTACTTTTCGAAACTGAATAGCGGGGAGTGGCTGCCGTGATGGCAACTGACACAGGTTTCGGCAGGATTCGAAACCGAAAATTTTTTAGTGGGATCCAGCAGATGGGCCCGGGCCGGGCCATGACAGTTTTCACACTGGACATTCATCAAGTGTGGAGTCAGGTCTGGACTGAGAAACCCCACCAAACCTTCCCACTTCTTCATTTGAGGATCTGAATCCGCAGGGGCCCGCCAGGGTTTGAGACCCACCACATGGCATTCCAGACATTCGGGATCGAAGTGCTTGCCTTCCTTCTTTAGTGTCGCAAAAGCATGGGCATGACGGCTTTTATCCCATACTTTCGCAGCTTCACTGTGACAACCCGCGCAAACAGCTTCACCGATGAAAGGAGAATCCTTACGTTGGCTTTCCATGCGGTCGAGGTTGCTGAAAAAAAGTTCCTTCACCTGGGCATCGTATTCTTCAAAAAACACTTTCAGTGTCGGATCATCTTCGATGCTGCTGCGAAGCCAGCTTAGGCCTAGGTTTTCAGGAATCTCCAGCTCTCCCAACGGCTCGATCTTGCCTCCCTCAAACTTTCCAGCAACAATCCCCTGCCCCTTCGTAGGAATCATCGGCACGGCTCCATGGGATGTTGAAAACTCCATACGCTGTTCCAACTCATCGTCGTTGTCGCTGCCTGCAACGACCAGCTCAAACAATTTGGAACGTTGAAAAACCTCCAGTTCCTGACTTGGACCCCGGAAGAGAAGCAGTTTCCATGCTTCGCCATCCATCTCT
>NYUB01000167.1 GCA_002683785.1 Deltaproteobacteria bacterium | reverse complement strand
TAAGACCGGGAATCCTATAAAATCTCAATCCAACTGGATTTCGATGGGTTTGAGTTCTTACGGGGTCATCAATATTTAGAAAGAAATCAACTGCCTTGTCAATGGTATGGAAATCAAGTTTTTGCTTGGAGAGATGCCATTCAAAGATTTTGATAGTGCTATTGATAATTGTTCCAAAAGGGTTTCAACGTTTCATTACGGACATCATGATCCTCTTGGGAAAACTGTTCCGGTTCAGATTCGAGCAACAACCATGTCAGAAAGCGTGAAACTTCTTTGGGATTCAATAACTCATTTTGATGTTTGAAAGATCGGAATTTTTCGAGCATGGGAAATTCCTTCTCATCCAAATTTCGTATTTGTTCCTGCATGGGAGTATCGACAATTCCTGGCTTCGCACTGCCAATCAGGATTCCCTTTTCTAATAATTCCTGCTTCCAGCATTTATAACTCATCAACAGGGCGGCTTTGGAGATGCAGTAGGCTGCCCATCCCTGGACCGGCTGGTGAGCAGCTCCAGATGAAATATGAAGGATTCGTGACCCGGATTGAAGCTTGGGAAGGAGTTTCTGAGTAAGAAAGAGAGGTCCTTCCAGGTTGATCTGATAATGCTTTTGCCACGCACTTCGTTTCATTTTGCTAAGAGACCCCGCAGGATCAAGTACTGCTGCATTGTGTACAAGCAGGTTTAATTTTTTCCTTTTCAGGGCTGAGGAGATTTTTCTTCGGCCTGATACGGTTCCCACATCAGCCTGAACGGTCATAACCGAGTCACCGAAATCCTGCATCAAGGCATCCAAAGGCTGAAGTCTTCGACCCACGCCCACCACCTCGTATCCTTCTGCAATCAGCCTTTCACAGAGGGCACGCCCTATCCCGGTCCCTGCTCCTGTAATCAATGCGCGTTTTGTCATATTGGTTTCCTTTTTATGAATCCTGTCAACATAATCTCCATCTTAACATTTCAGATTGAAGTCTTCATTTACAGAATATTTTATTCTTTTTGTCTTTTTTCAAAAAGCTTGGTTTAACAAAGCAAATGTGAAAGTCACTGTCTTCGAAATATCACGAATGGATTGATTGATGAAGTCTAAGGCTATTTCAGATAGGATGAGCAGAATTTTTTCAGGCTCCACGTTTTCAGAAAGGGAAACAGCAGGAATCCTTTATCAGGATTGTGCCTGGGTTTGGTGCCAAACTCCACCAGGCTTTTTTCGAATCGAAACCGTTGACCAAGGAAGTTCCCTGTTCAGACTGCCCTTAAAAAGGTTTAGAGGATCTGTCCTTGCCCCAGTTCAAAACTAATGACGTCTTATGTCCAAAGAACCTCCAGGTCACAGTAGTGAGACCGCCTATCAATTAGAGACGCCGCAACAGCATCGTGATTTTTACGACGACTGGGCGGAAACCTATGATTCTGGTTTTGCACAATCAAAAGGTTATGAATATCCGCAACGGATCGCAGAATATTTTGTGACCCAGGTGAGTCAAGATCAGGGGCCTGTCATGGATATCGGCTGCGGAACAGGACTGGTTGGAGAATCTCTTAGACAGAATGGATGGAGTTCGGGGCTTGATGGAGTGGACATTTCAGAAGGGATGCTTGAAGTTGCCCGGGCCAAAGGTGTTTATGGAAGGCTCTTCAAAGAAGACCTGACCAAATCTGATAATCTTCCAAAATCGTTTTATGGAGGATTGATCAGTGCCGGCACCTTCACCCATGGACATCTTGGGCCTGAAGTTTTATTGAGTGTCTTTGCTCTTGCACGAGCAGAAGCTCATGCAGTGATAGGGATCAATGCTCAGCATTTTGGAAATCAGAATTTTGAACAGGCATTTTGGGAGTGGGAAAACAATAAAATCATCAGCCAGCCAAAATGGACGGAAACTGAAATCTACCAGGCTTCTGACGGCAGTGAGACAGAAAAGAAAATGGCAATGATTGCCGATTTCAGAATTTTAGTAGAAACCTAATCCTAAACTCGGGTTGCAGAAACCTTTTCTTCTCAGCTACGAGTCTGACATTTCATTCATGAACAATGCATCTTCCCAGGTGATTCTGAAGATTACAGGATGGGAAAATGGATGGGGATTGTTCAGTATACTCTGCCGTAGAAAGTTTCCAGAGCAGATTCCGAAAGTCCAATCCCTGGTTGGTCGTTGAATGCGAAGACGACCAACATCCGTGTGATTCGCCCTCGGGTCGGAGTGACACGGTGGATGGAATTACGTCCCCGGAAGAGGACCAGATCTCCAGGGTCGAAATGGAGGCAATCGACAGTCGATGATCCTGCAAGGATCTGATCGACGGCATCGAATCCCATCTCTCCGGCATCGGCGTTACGAACTTCGGCGACGTATTCGAAACGTCCTCCTGCTTCAGGTGCCTGGAGGAGTAGTGTGACGGCAAAAGAGGAATTATCAAAATGCCAACCGAGTTCTCGTCCTTCCTGGGCGAAGTGGATGTTGATGGAGGAGAGATCATCATCGTAAGGATAAATTTCATTGATTCCCAAAACGGTACAGAGAAAATCCCGAAAGGATGGATGATCATAAAGTTCCCGTAAAGGGGAGTCCTCAGGAACCTGGTCATGCGCAAGCAAGCCCTTGCTGCTCAGAACCTGACGGTTGAAGGGATGATTGTCTGGAAGTGAAGGGTCCGGGGGAGTGAGATAGACATTGTGAGTTGAGTTTGCATAAAAAGCTTCGGCCTGCCTACCTTCTGAAGCTTCTACCACCTGATGCACCGAGTTTTTTATCAAGAAATCTTTGAGAACCAAAGCCCCGTTGTCATTCAAAACGGATCGGCATCGATTCCGGTAACCGGGATCATCGATTGGATGCAGGTCGAGTCGGATGTGTCTGCAGGTCATAGTGTTTTCACAATGAAGTTCTTACTGATCTCACGAATTGGAGAATTCCTCAAGCCCTTAGCCTCAACAGCAATGCAGTCTGAGTTCTTGGCATGAGTCTCTGAACCTAAGAATAAGAATAGATTGATTTTATGATCTGCTGGAAGGTAAAAGTTAAAAAACGGCACATAACTCGAATTAAAAAAAAATGACCATGGCAAGAATGATTATGATCGGGACCTTCAGCGAAAAAGGAGTGAGGGGACTGATGACCAACGATCTGGACCGAGAGGCGATCGTGAAGAAAACCTGTGAAGCAGTTGGAGTGAAGTTTGTTTCCTTCGACATCCTTCAGGGACCTTTTGATTTTATGGCAGTTGCTGAAGGAAACGCGGAACAGGGAGTGGCCATGAAAGGTGCTGTGTCTTTATCCGGAGATTTCGAGCAGATACATCTCTGCACTTCCATTTCCCTGGATGCTGTCCGCTCCAATGTGAAGAAGATCATGGGCACCTATACCCCGCCTTCCGGTTCTTAAAAACCTGCCAGATGACGTGGACCGTTCCCTCTCCTCCTGAAGATGGGGCTGGTCCTTCCGATTTTTCTCCTCACTCAACTGAAAAATAGGGAAAGGCCGCAGCTGGTTTCTTTTCGATTCCCTGTTTCAGAGTCCGAAAATCGAAGCCAGGTCCATTTTTTCACTGAGTTGTTCCATCTCGGCATCCTCAGGTGTTTGCTGATTTTGTGAAGCAGCACGCAAGAAAGCTGGAAGCAGTTTGACGTCCCCTGCCGAGTTGAGGAAGAGCCCCTGCTGGGAGAGGATCCAGCCGATAGCCTGGGAAATGTCTTCCTCGATCTCCAGAGGCTCGTACCAGGTCTTGTAGGATTTCACGGCACCTGCAGCCCAGGGGCCCCGGGCAATGGATTTGATGGTCTGGACGGCAATGTCCCGTTCCCTGCAGATCTGCCAGGTTTCGAAGAAATCAGGAGCATAGGTCTGATGCTGTGATGCAAAATAATTCCATGGCATCAGTACCGAATCGAAATTGAAACGCTGCAAGCTGCGCTTATGCATCGCCGCCACATTCCAGCCATGACCGGTCACGCCGATGAAACGGACCAGGCCTTCTTCTCTGGCTTCGATGGCGGCTTCCAAGGCTCCTCCTGCGGAAAGGGCCTGTTCCCATTCGTCAGGATGGATCAATGCGTGTAGTTGAATCATGTCCAGATGGTCAGTACAGAGACGATCCAGGGAGGCTCGGATCTGCTCTCTGGCTCTCGGATAGGTTCTTTCTCTGGTTTTTGTGGCAAGGAAGAACGTTTTACGGTGTTTTTTCATCCAAGGCCCGATTCTCAATTCCGAATCCCCGTAAGCTGCAGCGGTATCGATGTGATTGATATCGAATTCAAAAAGGAGGTCGAGCACCCGGTCAGCTTCATCCTGATCTGATTTTGCCAGTGCCGCTCCGCCAAAAAGCACTGCGGAACTCATATGTCCTGTTCTTCCGAATCTCTGTTTTTCTATGGCCATGGTTCGTGTTTTGTTTCTATTTCAGAAAGGGGTGTTGTCTGTTTTTTATATCGAAAATGAACCTGGACTGCAAAAAAATAGAGTGAAGAAAAAAATCAGGGCAATCCGATAGCCTTCTATTCAGGATATTTTTAAGGATGTATAGGTCTCCAGACTTTCCTTGACCTCTAGAGATTATCCATTATTCTAAGATGCTTTTTACTCCATGAAGTCAATGGATTCCCAAGCTCAATTTAAGACGAAGTATTTTGCCTAAGCTGATCCGATCCTACGTACGTACCGTCGATGCGGTCAATTTCTGGATCGGCTGGTTGATGATGTACGGCCTCTTTGTGATTTTTGGCGTGCTGCTTTGGTCCTCGATCTCCAAAACCTTCTTCCTGCCTTCTCTCTGGACTCTTGAAATCGCACAGTTTGCGATGGTCGCCTATTATATTTTGGGAGGCCCTTTTTCTCTCCAGATTGGGGCGAATGTTCGTATGGATCTTTTTTATGGAGGCTGGACGGACCGCAAAAAAGCCTGGTTTGATGCCTTCAGCATCCTCTTGCTTATATTCTACCTTGGGGTACTGCTCTACGGCGCAATCGACAGCACGGCTTATTCGCTCCAGTACAACGAACGCAGTCCCACCGCCTGGAGGCCTCTTTTATGGCCGATCAAGATTGTGATGTGTGTGGGAATCTTTCTGATGCTGCTTCAGGCCATTTCAGAATTTTTCAAGGACATTGCCAAGCTTAAGGGAAAGGAAATCTGATGTCCTATGAAATGATCGCGATCTTTATGTTTTCCTCAATGATGCTGATGCTGATGACGGGTCAGCGGGTTTTCGGCGTCATCGGTGGGGTGGCAGCGGTAGCTTCACTGGCGCTTTGGGGAACCGGAGGTTCGGACCTTCCCTTTTCCGCGGCGATGAAGCTGATGAAGTGGTATCCGCTTTTGACGCTGCCGATGTTCATCTTCATGGGTTATGTCCTTTCCGAATCCAAACTCGCGGATGACCTTTACAGAATGTTCCATGTCTGGATGGGACCCATCAACGGTGGCCTCGCCATTGGCACCATCGGATTGATGGTCTTGATTTCGGCGATGAATGGACTTTCTGTTGCAGGGATGGCCATCGGAGCAACGATCGCGCTTCCCGAATTGCTTCGCCGTAATTATGACAAAAGGATGATAACTGGGGTGATCCAGGCGGGTTCCTCTCTGGGGATCCTGGTTCCTCCCTCTGTTGTTCTGGTGCTTTATGCGATGATCGCCCGTCAGCCGGTGGGCCAGCTCTGGCTCGCTGGGGTGTTTCCTGGTTTGATGATGGCAGGACTTTTTATCCTTTACATCTACATCCGCTGCAGGATTCAACCTCAACTTGGTCCTGCCCTGGGTGAGGAGGAGCGTCAGATCTCAAGGTCGGAAAAGCTTCGTTTACTGAATGCAGGGCTGCTTCCGTTGAGCATCTTCGCGGTGATGATGGTGCCTTTCGTCAATGGTTGGACCAGCCTGGTGGAAAGCTCTGCGATTGGCGCCTTGGCTGCTTTGTTGACGGCCGTGCTGAAAAGACGGATGACGAAGCAGGTTTTTGAAACCACCCTCAGACAGACTCTTGCGATTTCCTGTATGTTCATGTGGATCATCCTGGCTGCCATGGGTTTTGGTGCCATCTTCGACGGACTGGGAGCAGTCCGGGCCATCGATGATCTGTTCACCGAGCAGCTGGGGCTCAATCCCTGGGTCATCCTGATCCTGATGCAGCTTTCTTTTCTGGTGATGGGCACTTTTCTCGATGACACGGCGATGCTGGTCATCGTTGCTCCCCTTTATGTTCCGCTGGTTCGGCATCTGGGATTTGACTTGATCTGGTATGGGGTGCTTTATACGATCACCACTCAGATCGCCTACATGACTCCTCCTTTTGGCTACAACCTGTTTCTGATGCGGGCGATGGCACCTCCTGAAATAGGAGTCCGCGACATCTACGCATCCATTGTTCCCTTCGTTCTGGTGATGATTTTGGCATTGGCCCTGATCATCTTCTTTCCGCAAATTGCACTTTGGCTTCCAAACTACATTTACCAGAAATAGCCATCCTTCCTTTCATTAATGAAAGGATTTTGATGAAGAGAAGGATCATCAAGGATTTTGAATGCCCATTGACAGAAATGGAAGAGGACTTCAAAATACCAATTCCTGGTTCGCAGAACTGAATCTGGGTTTAAATGACCCGTTCATGGATGGAATCCGGAGGTCTCCGAAGTTAGGGGATCGTTAAGAAGTCAAATGTTTCAGATCATAATAACGGAATGACTTCATGGGGTCAGAATGGCTGATTCCTTTATTTGTTTGTCCGTGAATGAGTCCTGCGGACAAATGTAATACTTACTCAGATGGAGATTATATGATTTCAAGAAGAAAAGCCCTAAGAACGGGCGCGGCCGCTGGTGCAGCCGCAGGAGCCGCGGTGATTGGTGCTCCGGCAATCCATGCCAAATCGAAAATACGCTGGCGCATGCAGACCTATGCCGGTCCTGCCCTGGCGGAACACGTGATCAAACCCGCCATTGAAAGCTTTAATAAAGTTGCAAGGGATGAAATGGAAATCGAACTCTATTTCGCCGATCAACTCGTACCCACCGGGGAACTTTTCAGGGCACTCCAAAAGGGGACCATCGATGCGGTTCAGTCTGACGATGATTCCATGGCGTCTCCTACGGAAGTCACCGTTTTCGGAGGTTATTTCCCATTTGCCAGCCGTTATTCTTTGGACGTTCCTGTGCTGTTCAACCAATACGGACTGAATGAAATCTGGGATGCAGAATATTCCAAAGTCGGCGTGAAGCACCTTTCTGCAGGAGCATGGGATCCCTGTCATTTTGCTACCAAGGACCCGATCAACAGCCTGAGTGATCTCAAAGGCAAACGTGTGTTTACTTTCCCGACCGCAGGGCGTTTCCTGACTCAGTTTGGTGTGGTGCCGGTGACCCTCCCCTGGGAAGACATCGAGGTCGCTGTTCAGACAGGTGAACTCGATGGAATCGCCTGGTCGGGCATCACGGAAGACTACACGGTTGGTTGGGCGGACGTGACCAATTATTTCCTGACCAACAACATTTCAGGCGCATGGGCCGGTTCGTTTTTTGCCAATATGGACCGTTATAATGAACTTCCGGCACACCTCCAGGAACTGCTGAAACTGACGATGGACAGTTCCCATTATTACCGTCAGTGGTGGTATTGGGGGGGTGAGGCCTCCCTGCGGGTGAATGGGACCAAGATGAAACTGACCTCCATCCCCGATGAGGAATGGGCTACGGTTGAAGCCGCGGCGGTTAAATTCTGGGACGGAGTTGCCTCAGAATCTGCGACGAAGGCCAAAGTCGTTGAGATCTTCAAAAAGTATAATGAGGACATGCTGAAAGCAGGAAGACCCTACCGCTACGGTTGATCCCATCAAGTCTCCCTCAACCTGTTCCTCTTGAGGGAGACCCATCTATCCAAATTCCCATTATTCTTGAAATAAGTTTACTGAAGTCTTCGCAAAAGTGTGTCTCAGGGAGTGAAAATTTTTCTTGCTTGTCTTGACTCCAATTTCAGGAAGCCTTTTGACATTAAAAAATCTGCTCAAAATATTTTTTGAAGTTTACAAACTTAATGTATATCTCAAAAAGACATTGAATGAAGCATGATGATGGGAAATACAGTTTTTTAGGACTTTAAAAAAAATGGTGTAAAATAGGGCTTTTTTATAAGGCCATATATTTTTTATCTCTAAACCCCTGAAATGTAAGGGGTTATGTTCAAATTATTAAAAATCCTGTGATATTTTTTAAAAAAATCACAATCCAGTTGAATACACTTCTAGTGAAGAATAAAGTAATGGAAAGTTTTTGATCATTTTGGTGCCTGGGGCCGGACTCGAACCGGCACGAGGTATTGCCTCGAGGGATTTTAAGTCCCTTGCGTCTACCAGTTTCGCCACCCAGGCAGGGCGCGGGGGAGGGATGGAGGCGACGAGCGGACTCGAACCGCTGTACGAGGTTTTGCAGACCTCTGCCTAACCACTCGGCCACGTCGCCAACCTATTGAATTTAGAGGAATCACTATTCAAACTCAAGTGCAATACCCTCGATTGGAGGAGGCTCTGGATCAGGCGGTGCTCAACGGGCTTCTACGTTTTGACGAAGACAAAAGCCTGATGCATGTCCCTTTTTCCCTCTCCCCATGCCCCATCCTTAAGGAAGATCTGCATCTGATGCAGAACCTTACGGAGCCTTTTTCGGAGATGATGCTTCGTGTTTCACGTGATCGTGAGTTTCTTCGTCAGATCCTGGAACCCCTTGCCGTTTCGGATCCTTTTCTTGAGATGCTTTTGGGGATGTCAGTCCCAGAGCAAACGCAAAACCTGCAGATGCTGGTTCAGCGCAACGATTTTTTCCTGAACGGCTTATCTCATTCAGGAGAAAATCTGAGACAGGTTGAACTGAACACCATCGCTGCCAGTTTTCCTTACCTCATCGAAAGGTTGATGCAAATTCAACGGATGCATTTTGGAAGCGATCCTGTGTTACAGCAAAGCCTTGTTGCAAATGCCCCACTGGAAATGATTGTCGACGGCATGGCAGAGGCCATTCAATGTTATGGCAAATCAGAAAGCTATATGCTGACTGTGAACCAACCTGGTGAGGCGAACCGTTTCGACCAACTCGGCATTGAACAACTGTTATGGGAAAAACACGGTATTCAATGCATGAGAAAGACACTCGACGAAATCGGGCAAAAGGCATTCCTTAGACAGGGGCACCTTGTCCTGGAAAATAATACTGTGGCGCTGGTCTATTATCGTGCAGGCTACACCCCTGATGATTTTATCAATCCTGATTCCCGGAAAGGAAGAGAATTGATTGAAAATTCTTCTGCGATCCAAACTCCTGACCTTTGGATGCAACTTGCAGGCATGAAAAAGATTCAACAGACCCTGACTCGGCCTGAAATCCTCTCACGTTATGCACCCGCAGTTTGGAAAGAAAGGATGGCTTCCACTTTTGTCAGGATGCATGCGTTGGAAGATGAAATCAAAGATTTCGGGGAATGCAAGACGGCTCTTGAACAAGCCCTTGCAGATCCTGAGTCGTGGGTCCTCAAACCGCAACGTGAAGGAGGCGGCAATAATTTTTTCGGTCGAGAAATGGAGGATTTGTTAAAAAAGATGCATGCAACACAATACAGTTCATACATCCTGATGGAACGCATCCAAGCTCCTGCCCATCCTGCCTGGCTGATTGCTCGTGGACAATCAGAACATACCGAATGCGTCAGTGAGATTGGACGTTATGGCGTTCTTTTCGCAGACCAGGGTAAGATCCTCCGTAACCAAGATTGCGGTTATCTTGTACGAACCAAATCAGCAGATGTGAATGAAGGAGGAGTATGTGCAGGATATTCCTGCCTGAATACACTGATTTTGGACGACGAAGATCCTTCCTGAAAAATCAGGTGTCGAGTTCGATGGTTGAGAGCAGATCCAATTCATCCAGAACCTTGCCTGTTCCTACGGCCACACTGGTGAGAGGATCCTCTGCATGAAATATTGGAAGTCCTACCTCATTCCGGAGAAGTTCATCGAGTCCAGAAAGCAGTGAACCTCCTCCTGCCAGGACAATCCCATGGTCAACGATGTCTGCCGCCAGTTCTGGAGGAGTCGATTCAAGTGCATTGCGGACGGTTTTGATGATCTGAGCCGTGACATCGGTCAAAGCCTCCAGAACCTCTTCCTCACTCAGAATCAGGGTTTTTGGAATTCCCGTAACGAGGTCCCTTCCACGGACTTCATGGGTCTTTGGATCTCCTTGAATGAACGCAGAACCGATGTTGATCTTGATTTCCTCAGCAGTGCGTTCGCCGATCAGCATGTTGTATTTCTGCTTGATGAACTGGATGATCGTATCGTCCATCCGATCCCCTCCAATCCGTGCCGAATCACTGTAGACGATTCCTGCCAGTGATATCACCGCCACCTCGGTGGTTCCTCCGCCAATGTCAACGATCATGCTTCCACTGGCTTCAGTGACAGGCAGTCCTGCACCCACGGCTGCGGCCATCGGTTCCTCGATCAGGAAAACCTCCCTTGCTCCGGCAGACTGTGCCGCTTCCTTGACCGCACGACGTTCGACCTGAGTGATCCCTGAAGGCACGGCAATGATGATCCGGGGCTTGAAGCGGAAAAAAGAAAAACGGCTCTGAGTCTGACGAATGAAATAACGCAGCATCTCCTGAGTGACATCGAAATCGGATATCACTCCGTCCTTCATCGGACGGATGGCAGTGATCGAACCAGGAGTCCTTCCCAACATGCGTTTTGCTTCCTCACCCACGGCAAGCACCTCGAAATTACCGCGATGATCCTTCTGAACCGCCACCACAGAAGGTTCACGAATCACGATCCCATGATTCTTCATGTAAACGAGAGTATTGGCCGTTCCCAAATCAATGGCCATGTCCTGGGCGAAAAATCGAGAGAGTCGTTGCATCATGGAAGTAACCAATAAGTATAAGGGTGTAACCCGTTACATTCCTTGTTTCTCAAGAATTGAGCAAGTTGTTTGTGATGCCTCTTCTTGGATGGAGAAATTTAGAGCCAAATGAAAAAACATTCCTAAGGAAGCAAATCTTGATCGGGACACATTTCAATCAATTGAATGTCAGATAATCGATGCAAACCGGGCCATTTTCATAAGCCCGACTGTGGTGGGAGTTCCCGAAACCATTTCACAGTCATGCCCTGCCAACTGAAATGCCCGCTGGTACGATTCAACCAGCCTCCCTTCTCCGATCAGCTTCAGGCTTGGAAACTCTTTTTCCTTCCGGGATGAAAAACGTGAGAAAGCTTCCTTCAGTTCCGAACCAAGAATCAGCCCCGAAAGGAATGAATGGATGCCTTCTTCTTCGACTTGTTGGAAAAGTCCCATCGTCCTTGCACTGAAAAGCTGACTCAGGAGACCAAAAGGGGATTCCAAAGCTTGACTGCATCCACGATCAAAGGATTCCTGATGATCTTCATCCCCCTTCATCAGTCTGCCAAGGATACTATGCTCCTTCAGGACCGAAAAAAGTTCTCCACTCATGAATGTGACAAAATCTTCGATCCGGCCTTCTTGTGTAACGACCCATTTGCTGTGAGTACCCGGCAGGATATAAATCTCCCTTTGACCTTCTTCATCCATGGCCCCAAAAACCTGGGTTTCCTCTCCACGCATCACATCAGGCACCCCATCGTTCCAATGGTTCATTCCCGGAACAATGGCCAGCAGAGGTGGCTGGTCCATGCCCTCTGCAGGGACATAGGCCAGTTGCTCCGCGAGTTCTTCGGGGCCTGAAGGGCATGCCACATAAGGTGCCTCGAGCCAACCCTGACGACTGCCGATCATTCCCGAAGCAATCACCGGAAGTTTTCCATGGTCTTCGATCCATGGATTCAGCTGGTTGTGATAGACGTCTGAGAAGCCTTCATCGGAAATCTTGAGGATGCCAAGATCGGCACGAACCGTTTCCATGATCCTACCCTCTTTGTCCAGCAGCCACCCCCGGAAAGAGGAAGTCCCCCAGTCCAGACCAATCAGGCAGGGTTTTGGATGGTGCTTCATGGACTGGGCAGAGGAAGAAAGAATGCGGGAAATAGATCTGGTTTAACCTGCATCCTCAGACTATTCGATGATCAGGTTCTGCTGAATCCATTCTTCCAGGGAAGCGGAAAGCTGCTCCAAAGCCTGGTCTTCAGGCAGGTCGAAATCGTTTATGGTGGAAATGGCCGTCTTCAGTTTCTTTGATGCCACAAGGACGGACATCAGTCCTGAAATCTTCAGCACACGCTGTTGTTCACTGGGGGTTCTGCGGGCAATGTCCTCATCCAGAAGGCTGATCGTCTTGACGTAATCCTTTTCCTGGTTGGCGGCTTCCACTTGTTTGATCAGCTCGGCATATTGTGGGATTTTTGCCGCAGCCAATTTTTCTTTTTCCGTGAGTTTTTTTGCCAACTTGGTTGCCAAGGCATCCTCGTTGATGCGGGCCACAGCCGGTTTTATCTTGCTAGATAATCTTTTCGCCAGGTCTTCTTCATTCACTTTAGGTTGCACTGTTTCGGTTAACCTTGCAGCTAATGCGACTTCATCAAGTCGTGGCTGTACACTTTCGGTCAGTCTTTCTGCCAGAGCTGCTTCATCAAGTCGTGGCTGTACACTTTCAGTCAGTCTTTCTGCCAAAGCTGCTTCATCAAGTCGTGGCTGCACACTTTCGGACAGTCTTTCTGCCAAAGCTACTTCATCAACTTTTGGAACGATGCTTCCGCTGAGTTGTTGTGCCAGTTGATCGACATCGACCACAGCTGCTTTAGGTTGAATTTGATTTGAAATTTTTGTCGTTAACTCTTCATTCGAAAAAACCGAATACATGATGGATTCCATTTTTTTCTGATCAATTTCTACAAAAGGTTGCTTCATGTTTTTTGCAACTTCTTCGGCCAGTTTACGATCATCAATTTCCGGTGGAGGAGGTTTGATGCTTTTTGAAAGCAACGAAGCAAGCTCCTGTTCATCGATGTCTGCATCGGGTTGTTCGAGGTTCTTTGAAATATTGCGGGCCAGTTCCTCATCCTGCAGAAGTTCCACCAGCATCTGTCTTCTCTTTTCTTCAGACTCTTCAAAGAGGGTCCTCAAAACCTGAAACATCAGTTCCTGGACATCAGGACGGATCAGTTGGTCTTCGGTTTCGTTGATGAAAAAAGAGAAGTTGTGAGATTCCGCCAGTGCCTGGGATTTTCGTGCCAGCAGTTCTCCGTTCTTGAAGGCCCGAAAATGGACGAGGTTTTCTCCTTCCAAAGGTTCTTCATAGATTTCCACCATGAACTGATTCCCGATCGTATCTGAATAGAGTTCTGAATAGAGTTTACGCGGTGCACTGTCAAGGACCATCGACGACAGTCCCCCTTCTTCCTCCTGTCCCAAAAGGAGTCCTGGAATCAAAAAAAAGAAGAGTAAGAATTTGCTGAAATGGCGGTTCGGTTTCATTCTTCAGACACACTAAAACCAGGGTTCAGAAAGTTGTTCTACTTTGGATGAGAAAGGTGCTTCTGAACTCAAATCATAACGGAAGGACTCGGACTGAAACTCTCCTGCCACTCGTCTCACCAAAACCATCAGGAATTCTCTCACTTCGAGTATCTCCGCAAGTTTTTTACGGTTGATCATGCTCCGCAAACCACGGGTCACAAGCGATCCGTTATCCACTGGATAGCGGTAGACATTATCGCAAATATGGCAAATTTTCGGCACCTCACCATCGAACCATTCTTCAAACACCTGTTCCTCGATCCAGCCATGATTCTTTCGCTCGATCTCCCTGGAATAGACAAACCGCACTGCGGTTGTTCCAGGATCCAGGGTGACCTGGGCTTCACTGATGGAAGACAACAGCATGAGTGGAATCATCAGCAAGAAAACAATCCTGAAGTTTGATATCCATTTGAGCATATTCATTTTTTCAGAAAAATACACCCACCCCCATGGTGATCCGGTTCAAATTCCTGGTCTGCTTCCAACGATCACTGACGATGCTTTGATGATTCAATGTCGGCATGATTTTCGTTTCATCATAACCATCCTTGTATCCGACATAGAATGTTGGTTGCAAGGCAAGGTGAACGATGTAATTTTCATGCCCCTGCCAGCCTGCTTCCAGACTTAACGTCATCCCCTGAGCTGAGGCATTGTGATAATAGTGGGTTTGAGTTGCTGAAAAACTTTCACCTTCACTGATCGAGGAAGAAGCAATCGTGTATTTCCCATAATATTTCAATGATGCAGTCCCATATCCCACACCAGCCCCATAAAACAATCCTTCGGAAAGCCCCCAAACCCAGTCCGGATCCACAAACCAGCGATATCCCAGTGAAACTAGGGAGCGGCTGATCTCCAAACTGCTTCCTGATGCACTGTCCGCAAGATTGCCCATGTCCGAACCGAACCCGGTCATGCGCCAGGCCCTGAACCAGTTTTGTACTATCGGTCCTGTAAGGTCGAATTGAAGATGCCATTGGGTATCTGGACCCGAATTGTAATCGTATCCAAGAACCAGACTGTTCAAACCTGAAAAACTGACTCCGATTCCAATTCCGCGATATTCTGCCTTTCTCCATTCAGAACCTGCAGGTTCTTTTATTGTCTGATCTTCACTTTCTGGAGGAATTGCAAGGTCTGCATCTTTTGTATCTTCAGACTCATCGGTTGGGATTGCATCTTTCACAGGATCATTTTTTGGATCCAATGGCACCAAGGCAATCACCTTCCCGATCTTTCGTTCAGCATCTTCCTCAAACCAAAATTTTCTTTGGGTTAAAAGCAACAAGTGCGTCGCGCCGGTTGGAATTCTAGTTTCTGCTGGTAAATGGTAGCTCAGGGTTTGCTTTTCCTCCTG
>NYUB01000166.1 GCA_002683785.1 Deltaproteobacteria bacterium | reverse complement strand
TATTTATAGATAGGATGGGTTCTAACAGGTGGTCGGGGGGAGAGGATTTGAACCTCCGACATCCAGCTCCCAAAGCTGGCGCGCTACCGGACTGCGCTACACCCCGAAAGAAATAAAGGAAGGTAAAGAACACATTATAATCCCAAACCACGGATCAAAAGGCAAGGAGCATATGGAATGGGAAAGGATGGGCAAAGTACCTTACTCCGGTGCATACCGGGTTTTATAAAACCATCTCAGGAATTTTAAATTAACAGGGTTTTGTTGCTTCCAGGACTTTTTGGAAGACGAATTCCGGGTCAGCACCCGGGTTGGCCGCGACGGAACGCAGCCACATATCTCCTTCGATATCGGTGAGCGAGACCCAGGCCTGTTTCAACCGTGAGCGAACTTCGGATGCTGGAATGGTTTTGTGTTTCCAGACGACGATTCCCGTTTGGGAGGGGCCCCAAAGTTCAAAGTCAGGATGTTCATCCACGAGATTCTTCAACCGTTCTGCCTTGGCCATATCGGAGTCGATATGTTCGGCCAGTCCTTCCCGTCCCCAATGCAGCAGGGTGGCAGCAAGAGGCAATGCCGAGGCAGGAGCCGAGCCGATGAGCCCGATGTTCGGAGCCGATAGATAGCCTCCGCCATAGGACATCGCCTGATGTGCTGATTCGGCTTCCTTGAAGAGGATCAGTGCGGCTCCCTTGGGTTGGTACATCCATTTGTGTGCAGAGAATCCCACAGAATCTGCGGTTTCAATTCCTGCCAGTCGTGATGCATGCTGATGACTGAACCTCATGGGACCGGCCCATGCGGCATCGATGTGGATCCAGGGTGCTTTTGGCATGGGGTTCAGCGCATCGATCGCTCCAGTCGCTACCGTTCCGGCGGTGAGGAAAACAGCGGTATCGTTCCAGTCTGAATCAGCATCAGGTGTCCACCGATGCTGACGGTCCGTTTCCATCGCCTGGTATTCAAGACCAAGGATATCGGCGGCTTTCCGAACCGAAAGGTGGGCCATTTTGGAAGCGGCAACTTTTTTCACCCCTTTCAGTTCCCGCGCGGCCCAAAGAGCGGTCAGGTTGGAAATAGTGGATCCCGGGACAAAATGTCCGCCCCCCATTCCGAAAAATGGAGCGATCCAAGTCACGACCCTTTCTGAAAGCAGTCTGGCTTTGGGTGCCACATCAGGGTGCAGTAGGTTCTGATTCAAAGCCGCCTGCCAGAGCGCTGCGGTCCAGGCCACCGACGGGGTCGGGGGGTCCATGTGGGCCATGAATCCCGGATGATGCAACTGGGCACTCGTTTCCAGCACTCCCGATGCCATCTGCTCCAGAACCTGGGATGCCTCCATCCCGGATTCAGGCATCGTTTCCGTAAGTTCGAGCCCGTCCTTCAGAGGCACCGGTTCATCCCGTGGAACCCGTGAAGCTTCCAGCAGGTCCAGGGCCTTTTCCACCAAAAGGCGGTCGACTTGATGTTCCTGGTTTATGGCAGGGATGGGTTTTGTATCCATTTTATCTGGAATCCATTCTTAACTGCATAGGAAAGATTGAGATGAGAGGAATTTTCCAGGAGTAGAGAAAACCATGAAATGAGCATTTGCTCAAGCCAATCTGCTGGCCTGAGGCTCATCGATTTCCTTTATTTATTTTTTTTTCAAGATGGGGAACCAGACCCCCGTCTTTCAGCATCTGCATTAGGAATTCGGGTACTTGACTGCAGATGAGAGTCTCCCCAGTGGTTTGGTTGAAAACCGAACCCTGTTTGGGGTCAGGAACCAGATGGTCTCCTTCATGAATTTTAGAGGTGTCCTCGCATTCCAGTACCAGTAGTCCAAGATTGAAGGCATTTCGTTGAAAAATACCCCCAAAGGACGGAGCAATCACTGCTGAGACACCTAGCTGCAAAAGACTCTGAACGGCCTGTTCACGTGAGGAGCCTGCACCAAAATTACGTCCTCCGACAACGATGTCTCCTATTCTCACATTTTTTGGGAAATGTGGGTTGAGCCGTTCCAGACAATGACGTGCGAGTTCCTCCATCGGGCTTTTCATGAATGCTCCAGGAGCAAGTTGATCGGTGTCGACATTGTCGCCGAAAACCCAGCTTTTGCCTTCATACATCATCAATTCTTAAGAAAAAGACGGGGATCACTGATCCGGCCGGTGATGGCAGTAGCAGCCACGGTCATCGGGGAGGCAAGATAGACCTCGGATTCCTCATCTCCCATCCTCCCTTTGAAATTACGGGCGGTGGAGGAAAGGCAGACCGTTCCCTTGTCAAGTCGTTGTGGACCATAGCCGGCACAGAGCCCACAGCTTGTGGGAAGCACTTTGCCCCCTGCATTTTCAAGAATTCCAAGGATTCCTTCTTTTTTGGCCTGTTTTAGGTCTCTCAATGAAGAAGGGGCGACCCATAGTTCGATTCCCTTTTGAACCTTGTTTCCCTTAAGGATGCTAGCAGCGGATCGAAGGTCTTGAAGCTTGGCTCCGGTGCATGCACCCAGATAAAGCACCTTCGGGTGGATCTTGCCAAAATTGGATACGGCCGAGGCATTCGCAGGGCTATGAGGAGCGGCAACCTGGGGTTCAAGCTGCTCGGCCTGAAAGCTATGGAGTTCAAATTCGGCATCCGAATCGGTGTTCCATTTTGTCCAGTCTCCCGCATCGGAGTTGTGTAACCCAAGCCATTCGACCGTGGTCTCATCTGGTGCAATCAAACCTGTTTGGGCTCCAAATTCTGCACTCATGTTGGTAAGGGTCATACGTTCCTGCATGGAAAGTCTTGAGACGGCGTCTCCGCAAAATTCTACTGCCTGGTAACGTCCTCCGTCCATCCCCATTTTTCCGCAGAGGAAAAGCATCATGTCCTTTGCCATCACTCCTTTGGGAAAGGTTCCGTTCCATTCGATGCGGATGGTTTCCGGAACACGGATCCAGATTTTTCCGGTAGCAAGAACGCCTGCCATTTCGGTGGCCCCAATGCCGAACATGTAACAACCGAATGCCCCTCCGGTCGGAGAATGGCTATCTCCCCCGACTGCGAACATCCCTGGCCGAAGGTAACCATTTTCCGGAAGCACCACATGGCAGATTCCTTCTTCATCATGAAAGCGCTTCACTCCTTGTTCCTGGACCCAACGGCGTGTCAGTTTCAGAATTGCTTCCGAATCAGCATCGAAGGTCGGGACATAGTGATCGCTGATCACCACCAGCTTTTCTGGATCCCAGACGCCCACTCCCAGCCTTTCCAGAATCGGGGCCACCCTGCGCGGGCCTCCCGAGTCATGAATCATGGCCAGGTCCACGGAACCGATTTCAATCTCTCCAATGCCCACTACTGCTTTGCGGGCGGCATGTGCAATGATCTTTTGTGCCAGGGTCTGAGGCAAGGAATCCTTTACTTTCTGTTGATAGATATTGCAGAATTCTTCCATAGTCAGAGGTTGACTGACAAGCAGCATTTCCAAAACGTATAAAAACATAAATCTAATGCAAAAAATCATTCCTGACTATCTTCGAGAATTCTGTGGTTTTCTGGAGCATACGAGCTATTCCGGAATCCCTGAGAACGTCAAACAGAGGGCCCGCCTGGTATTGGCTGACTCGATTGCTGCCATTGCAGGAGGCTCAGTGGAACCCGAAGTTATCACTTTAACGAACAATCTCCTCCCAGAAGGGGGGGAACCAGGTGTGTCCGTGATTGGTATGGATCCATGCATACCGTAATTTTCATGATTCATCTGATCCGAAGCACAAAGATTTTATGAAAGATTCTCCTGTTATTTTCGAAAAAGACGGGCGGGTGGCTCGCATCATTCTGAACCGTCCTGAGGTTCTCAATGCCATTGATGATCGTCTTCCCAAACTCCTCCAGGATGCAGTCGAGAAGGCGAATGCCGATGAATCGGTGCGTGTTATCGTTTTATCCGGAGCCGGGAAGGCCTTCTGTGCCGGATATGACCTGAAAAGCTATGCAGAGGATTCAGGAAACAATCCAGGGTTCCAGAGCATGCCCTGGGATCCGGTCAAGGATTATGCCTTCATGAAACGCAACACCGGGTATTTCATGAGCCTCTGGCGGTCCCTTTTGCCGGTGATCTGCAAAATTCAGGGTTATGCGATTGCCGGTGGGACCGACATTGCATTCTGTGCGGATCTGCTCATGATTTCAGAAGATGCGAAGCTTGGATATCCTCCTGCCAGGGTCTGGGGCTGTCCTCCTGGTGGGATGTGGGTCTACCGGCTCGGGGCGGAACGTGCCAAAAGGCTTTTGCTGACGGGTGATCTGATCGACGGGAAAAAGGCTGCGGAATGGGGTCTGGGGGAGTGTGTTCCGGAATCCATGTTGGATCAGGAAGTGGAAAAGCTGGCCCAGAGGATGGCTTCCATCCCTCGCAACCAACTGGTGATGCAGAAAATGATGGTCAACCAGGCTCTGGAAAACATGGGGCTGGCCTCAACACAAACCCTTGCTGCCTTGTTTGACGGCATCGCCCGTCATACTCCGGAAGGGGTGAATTTCAAAAACCGGGCAGAGGAAATCGGCTGGAAAGAGGCCGTCAAGGAACGGGATCAGGGCAGCTTTGACTGGACGGAAAAGCGTCCTTTTAAATAAATTTGGGCTGACCTGGACTTGAATGAGTTGGAACTTAAAGGAGAAGATTGATGGAAGAAGTTTATGAAATCCATGCGATGCGATATGGCAGCAATGAAGGAAGAACACGTCAGGAAAATTTTTTAGAAAAAGTCGATGATCACGATTCCGTAATGCCATTGGATTACTACATTTGGCTGATCAGAAACGAAAACCGCTCGATCGTTGTCGATACGGGTTTTGATCATAAAGAGGCCACAAAACGTGGAAGAAGTATCATGATGCTGCCGTCAGAAAGACTTTCCCAGCTTGGTGTAAATGCCTGGGAGGTGGAGGATGTGATCATCACTCATCTCCATTATGACCATGCTGGGACTTTGCAGGATTTCCCAAAAGCACGTTTTCACATCCAGGAAACGGAGATGCAGTTTGCAACCGGTCCATGGATGCTGGAGGATCGTGAACGCTTCGCCTACTCAGCAGAGCATGTTGCAGAACTGATCCACTGTCTTTTTTCTCAGCGTGTCAGGTTTCATCAGCAAGACGGGGAAGTGGCTCCTGGGATCACGGTTCACCGCATGCCGGGTCATACGATGGGCATGCAGTCGGTAAGAGTCCGAACCCGGCGGGGTTGGGTTCTTCTTGCTTCTGATGCATCCCATTACTACGAACACTGGGTCAGGCGTATCCCGTTTTCAATCTGTTGGTCCCGTGAAGACCTTGTCTCCAGTTACATCGAATTTGAGAAACTCTCCGAAAGCCAAGACCATGTTGTTCCTGGACATGACCCCATGGTCAGGCAGCTCTATCCGGTTTCTCTGGACTTCGCTGGAAATGAAGCGGTGAGACTGGATCTTGAACCCAATCAATCCCTCCAAGACATCTTCGGCTGATGTCCTCTTCCTGGCATGAGTCAACCACTTCAGTACTTCAAAGAAGATTAAAATAAATATTCCTTGTTGAAGCGCATTTTGATGATCCTGTCTGGAATCCTACTCCTGATCATGGTGCTGTTGTCAGGACCGCTTTGGATCTTGATCAGTGGTCAACTGGATTTGAAGACTCACTGGAGTGTTGCCAGCCGTGAGAGTTCTGGAACGGCTCCTTCTCCGGATAACTTCCCAGAAGCATCTGTCCGGGTTTATTATGCACGATCCTTCAACTGGCGTGGAGCGTTTGGGGTTCACAGTTGGTTGGCGCTTAAGGAAAAAAATGGGAAGTCTTTCCAGATTTTCCAGGTGATCGGCTGGAGACTGTTCAGCAGTCAGTCTTCGGTGGATGTCCATTGGGGCGATCCGGCCCGCTACTGGTATGGGGAAGAACCCGTGCTGCTCGGAGAAATCACAGGAGTGGAAGCAGAACAGGCAATACCTCTAATCCGTGAAGCGGCAGAAAATTATCCTTTTGCCTGGAACTACCGGGTTTGGCCTGGACCGAACAGCAACACCTTCATTTCCCATCTCATGCGTTCCGCAGGAAACCTTCCATTCGGGCTTCCTCCTAACGCCATTGGCAAGGATTATCCTGTCGACGGAGCCCTTTTTGCCAAAACTCCCAGCAACACCGGGTGGCAGTTCTCCCTCTATGGGGTGCTTGGTATCATCTTCTCTTCGGCTGAGGGCATCCGCCTTCAACTGCTTGGGCTCGAATTCGGCTGGAACCCTCTTCGCGGTGAATGCTACTGGCCTGGTATCGGGATTTTGAGCTATTACTGAAGCAAAATAATGGAGTTTTCTGGAATCAATTAAACAGACCCCTAAACACTTCAATTTCTTTTGAATGTAAAGGGGATTTTTGGTTTCCCTAATTTTTTTTTTGAAGTAAGGATTTCAAATAATTCCTGTTAACTTTGCTGTTTCGTCAAGACATTTCCATGCGAGTTCGAACATTTCATCAATTTGTTCTGTGGAGATGATCAGTGGTGGAGAGATGATCATGGTGTCATTGACGGATCGCATCACGAGGCCGTTTTTGAAGCAGAAGTCCCGGCAGAGATAGCCTGTTTTCCCTGGATCATCAAAACGTGCACGGCGTTCTTTGTCCGGGGAGAGTTCGATTGCTCCAAGCAGTCCTGCATTACGGACTTCAGCAACCAAGGGATGACTGTTGAATTCCTGCCAACGTTGTTTGAGGTAGGGGCCGGTTTCGTTTTTCACTTTTTCCACCAGTTCTTCCTCCTGGAGGATTTTCAGATTTTCCAGGGCCACCGAGCAGGAGGCAGGATGGCCGGAGTAGGTGAATCCATGTGCGAATTCTCCTCCTTTTTCGTGGAGCACGTTTCCGACACGGTCATGAACGAGAACTCCGCCAATGGGTAGGTAGCCTGAGGAAAGCCCTTTGGCGATCGGAATCAGGTCCGGTTCCAGTCCGAAGTACTGGCTGCCGAACCATTCTCCGAGTCTACCAAATCCACAGATAACTTCGTCAGCAACCAGGAGGATTCCGTGTTTTTTACAGATCCTTTGGATTTCAGGCCAGTAGGTCTCAGGAGGAACGATCACTCCACCAGCTCCCTGAATTGGTTCTCCAATGAAAGCGGCGACACGATGTTCTCCAACTTCCAGGATCTTCTTTTCCAGATCTTGGGCAGTTTTGAGGCCAAACTCCTCTGGAGTGAGTTCTCCACCCTTGGCATACCAGTAAGGTTCCTCGATGTGTTCGATGTCTGGAATCGGGAGACCATCCATCTTGTGAATGAATGACTGCCCACCCATGCTCGCAGAGGCAACGGTGCTACCGTGGTAGGCGTTGATGCGGCTGATGACGACACGGCGTTCCGGTTGTTCCAGGAGGGACCAGTAACGTCGGATCATGCGCAGAACGGTGTCGTTGGCCTCTGATCCTGAATTGACGAGAAAGACACGGTTGAAACCTGGTGGCGCCAGCTCCGCCAGTTTTTCTGATAGGGCCACTGCGGGGGGGTGAGTTGTCTGGAAGAACGTGTTGTAGTAGGGAAGTTCCTCCAATTGACGCATGGCAGTTTCTGCGAGTCTTTTACGTCCGTAACCTACGTTGACGCACCAGAGCCCTGCCATCCCGTCCAGCAGTCGATTACCGTCCGAGTCCCAAAGGTAGATTCCTTCTGCTTTTGTGATTACCCTTGCCCCCTTTTTGGAGAGGGCCTTGGAATCGGTGAAAGGATGCAGGTAATGGGTACTGTCGCTTTGCTGTAATTCCAGGGTGTTCATAGAGGTATTCGTGTTTGTAATGTTCTGGGTCAAACGTTGAGCAGAAGGTATTCACGTTCCCAGGTGCTGATGACGCTGAAAAATGCATCGTATTCTGCTCTTTTCAGGGAGCAGTAGACCCGGACGAATTTTTCTGTAAATAGATCATGCAGGGCCTCACTTTCCTCCATTTCTCTTAAGGCTTCTTCGAGGCTGCGGGGAAGTGAGAAGTCATGTTCATAGGCGCTTCCAGACACAGGAGGGGTGGGTTCCAGTTCTTCCAGGATTCCACGCAGACCACATCCGAGTGAAGTGGCAATTGCAAGATAGGGGTTCGCATCAGCACCTGCGATCCGGTTTTCGATGCGCCGATTGTTTTTGTCGCTGATGGGAATCCGGAATCCCGTCGTCCGGTTGTCATGTCCCCAGTGGACATTGATGGGTGCCGAATTGTCAGGCATGATACGCCGGTATGAATTGACGTTCGGCCCAAGCATGGGCATTGCCAGAGGAATGTATTTTTGCAGCCCCCCAATGAAATGGCGTAATGTTTTACTGTCTCGTTCTTTTTGATCGGAAAAGATGTTCTTGCCGGTTTTCACATCCAACAGGCTTTGATGGATGTGCAGGGAACTCCCAGGCTGATTTTCCATCGGTTTTGCCATGAAGGTCGCATAGACTTTGTGACGAATGGAAGTTTCCCGCATCGTGCGTTTGAAAAGGTAGACATGATCTGCAAGACGCAGGGGATCGCCGTGGTTGAAATTGATTTCCATCTGTGCACTCCCGGATTCATGGGTCAGTGCATCGATCTCCAACTCTTGTGCTTCACAGAAATCATACATTTCCTCAAACAGCGGATCGAACTCATTCAAGGCGTCGATTCCGTAAAACTGACCTGTGACTTCCTGACGTCCTGAACGGCCTACAGGAGGAGTCAGAGGATAATCTGGATCTTTATTGATTTTCGTCAGGTAGAATTCCAACTCCGGTGCAACGACTGGCTTCAGTCCGTGTTCTTCATAACTTTTGAGAACCCTGTTGAGCACGTTACGTGGAGAAAGCTCGACCGGGGTTCCATCATGGTGGATACAGTCATGAATGACCTGGGCGGTGGGTTCCTCCACCCAGGGAACGAGGCAGGTGGTGGAGGGATCGGGACAAAGCTGCATGTCGATTTCGGCAGGATCGACATCAAACAAATCCTCATAGGGGATCCACTCTCCCGTCACCGACTGCAGAAAAACGGCTTCAGGCATGCGGAGTCCTTCATTACGCAGGAATTTGTCGGCAGGCATGATCTTCCCTCGTGCAATTCCAGTCAAATCCGGGATGATGCATTCGATTTCCGTGATCTTGTGCTTCTGGAACCAGTTTTTGAGATGCTTCATCGTTCCTCCTGAGATTGCCCTCCTGCAGGGGCCTGCAGGGTTTTGGTGATGATTTCCCTTACATCCCCTGAAAGTTTTTGGACGGCTCCAATGCGTTCCATCTGTCTTTGCATCAATTCCTGGCGTTTCGGGTCAAATTTTCTCCAGCGGTTGAAGGCACCTGCAAGACGGGCTGCGACCATCGGATTGCTCTGGTCATACTCAATTACCGAGTCGGCAAGAAAACAGTAACCATTTCCGGAAGCATCATGAAATCCTGTAAAATTGCTCATGGAGAAGGCACCGATTACGGATCGGATTCGGTTTGGGTTATTCTTATCAAACCTCGTATGACGGGTCAGGGTTTTTACCTTTTCCAAGGTACCAGGCAGGTTTGAGGTGGCCTGCAGGGCAAACCATTTGTCTAGCACCAGCGGTTCATCAAGCCATTTCTTTTCAAACTTTGCCATCGCGGCTTCCCGTTCTTCTGCCTCAGAGTCATTGAGTGCAGATAGGGCTCCGATGGTGTCAGTCATGTTCGAGGAAGTTTCGAACTGTTCATATGCGGCTTTCCTACCGTTTTTGCTGTCGGCGCGGACCAGGAAATCGAGACATAGGTTTTTCAGCTTACGTCGGCCTACTGCAGTGGGATCCAGACGGTATGGCCCTTTATCGTTCATGCTTTGGTAGAGACGGTTCCAATCCTCTTCCAGTTGCAGGGCGAGTTCTTGGAGCATCATTTGACGCAGCCGATGGACAGCCTCGACATCAATGACGTCCATCTTCTCTCCCAAATAACTTTCTGAAGGCAAGCTGAGCGCCTGTGCCAGCAGTGAGGGGTCACTGTTTTCGGTGATTGCCAACTGGTTCCTGAAAGACTGAAGCAGAGTTTCTGGAAACTGCAGCGGTTGGTTGGTTTTTGCGGCATCCATCCGGGACATAAAACTGCGAAGCATCAATTGCTGTCCTGCTTCCCAACGGTTGAACTCGTCAGAATCGTGTGCCGAGAGGAATGCCAGGTCCGCATCGGTATAGTTGAAAATCAGATCGACAGGTGCAGAAAAATGCCTGAGCAGAGATGGGATCGGAAGATGATTTATATCCTCGAAGACAAATTCCTCTTCAGTATCTCGGATCTCAAGGGTCTGCAGGTTTGCATCCGGGGTATGATCCTTTAGTTTCAATGGCAGGGCGTTTCCATCCGGATCAAGAAGTCCGATCCTGAGGGGCAGGTGGAAAGGATTTTTTTGAAGGATGGAGCCGGGATTCGGCTTTGAATCAGGAGTATTGATGTTGCCGAATCCTTTTTGGCCGGGAGTGTCCGGACAGGATTGCATTACCTTGAGTGTGTAGGTTTTGTGTTTCGGGTCGTATGCCCCACTGACTTCAAGCTTCGGCGTTCCGGATTGACGGTACCAGTTCCTGAATTGCCTCAAGTCGAATCCATTTGCATCCTCGAGGGCCGAGACAAAATCCTCGCAGGTGACGGCCTGTCCGTCATGGCGTTCAAAATAGAGGTCCATCCCCTTCCGGAAACCCTCCTCGCCCAGCAGGGTATGCATCATGCGAATCACTTCTGCTCCCTTCTCATAAACGGTCAGGGTGTAGAAGTTGTTGATTTCCTGGTATGAATCAGGTCTCACCGGATGGCTCATTGGGCCTGCGTCTTCAGGAAACTGGTGGGTTCTCAGCAGGTTGACGTCGTTGATGCGTTGTACCGCCCGGGAATTCATGTCTGCACTGAATTCCTGATCCCGAAAAACCGTCAAACCTTCTTTCAGGCTGAGCTGGAACCAGTCACGGCAGGTGACGCGGTTACCGGTCCAATTGTGAAAATATTCGTGAGCGATCACTCCCTGAACGAGGTTGTAGTCCCGGTCGGTTGCGGTTTCAGGAGAAGCGAGCACCAGCCTGGAATTGAAGATGTTGAGTCCTTTGTTTTCCATTGCACCGAAATTGAAATCATCAACCGCAACAATCATAAACAGATCCAGGTCGTATTCCCTGCCGAAACGCCGCTCATCCCATTCCATCGATTCCTTGAGGCTTTGCATCGCATGCGGTGTCCGACCGAGGTTTCCAGGTTCGACAAAGATTTTCAATCCGACTTCCCGGTTTGATTGAGTCATGAAGCGGTCTTCCAGGCATTCCAGTTCTCCAGCGACCATGGCAAACAGGTAGGCGGGTTTGGGAAAGGGGTCTTCCCAGAGAGCCCAGTGCCTTCCTTCTTCCAAAACTCCGGAATCGATCGGATTCCCGTTGGACAGCAAAACTGGATATAGTTTTGAATCTGCTTCGATTCGGGTTCGGTAACATGCCATCACATCCGGACGGTCTGGGAAATAGGTGATCCTGCGGAAGCCCTCTGCTTCACACTGGGTACAGAACATTGTACCGGAACGATAGAGTCCTTCGAGACTCGTGTTTTGTTCAGGATGGATACGCACTTTGATTTCAAGGTCAAAAACATCTGGAACAGAAGGAAGGGTCAGGGAAACCGAATCGATGCTGTAATGTCGGGTATGAAGGGGCTGACCGTCGAGTTTGATTTCAAGCAGTTCCATTTGTTCCCCATCGAGGATCAGGGGTTTGGGACTTGGAGCATTTGGTTCTCGGGCTTTGACCTTCAAATGACTGATGACGATGGTTTCCTCTTCAAAAAGCCTCACGTCGAGTTCAACCTTGGAAACCTGAAAATCTGGGGGAGTGTAGTCCCCGCGGTATACCGTCCGGGCTTTTGATTCTTTCATTTTGGTTCGATCTTAAAGCTCATGAGAGAAAATCTCTCTAATCTTCATTTTTATGAAACGTGGATTCAATTCCCAAGTGCATCAGATGAATGATCCCTGAAGAAAATCTGGTTTGGCGTTTTCATGGAGCCCACGTTGGCAAGAAGCATGCGGATGGGCAAAAAACAATTTAGCGTCCAGGATTTTTGCGATGCATTCATGTTCGGCGAATTCTTTTCCATGATCTTAAGTCAGGGTGTGATCCTTTGCTCTCAAGGACTTTTCTCTTGGAACACCAGGACACGCCGGAAAGAATTTTCAGATTTGGCAAACTCTATCATATCTGGGGCCTAATGGATCTATGTCTTACAAAATGACCTGCTGAAAGGGTTTCAGCCCGGACGTTTCATCGTGAAAATCGTCTCTCCTCCAACCAGCGTGTAATCATCATAGCCGAGACGTCCGATCGGTTTCATCTGATCCACATCGACCAAACCTTCCTCGGTGATGTACTGGTCATCAATATGGACCCCGATTACTTCTCCAAACACCACCACATAACGGTCTTTTTCACTCCAATTGGGCAGGTCAACACTACGGATGTGTTTGCATTCCAGATGCACCGGAGCTTCCTTGACCCTTGGAGGCTTGACGAGTATCGAGGGCAGGGCATTCAACCCGGACATTTTCAATTCATCAACGTCTGGTCCTACCGAAGCAGAGCTTTGGTTCATTGCTTCACGGGTTGCCCAGGTGGAGAGGTTGCAGACGAATTCCCCAGTGGCCTCTACATTTCTAAGAGAATCCTTGAGCCCATCATCATGACTTCCTGCTCCGGATGCAAACATCACGGTCGGGGGCCGATAACAGACTGCGTTGAAAAAACTGTAAGGCGCCAGGTTCACGACGCCTTCCGGGTCGATGCTGCTGATCCAGCCGATGGGTCTTGGAATGACCAAGCTGTTGAAAGGATTCTTGGGGAGTCCGTGATCCTGCTTGACGGGTTCATAAAACATGGTTCCTCAATGTTGAACGTTGATGTGGGATCGTGAATTTTTTTTAAACTTGAAGCATTCGCCTTAGATCCTCAAGCAGATCCTCCACAGCTTCAATGCCAACCGACATACGGATCAGGTTGTCCGGCGTTTCCGTCTCCACCGTTTCACTGGATTTACGGTGTTCGATCAGACTTTCAACTCCTCCAAGAGAGGTGGCGCGTTTGAAAACCTGGGCCCTTGAAAGAACCTCCAGAGCTTCTTTCTTCCCTCCTGAGACCAGGAAGGAAAGCATTCCTCCGAATCCTCCCTGCATCTGTTTTTTGGCAATAGGGTACCCAGGATTCGATTCCAATCCAGGATAAAAAACCCAATTGATGGAACCTTGAGCCTCCAGGTAACGGGCAAGTTCCAAAGCATTTTGACTCTGTCTCTGAACCCTCAGGTGTAGTGTTTTCATTCCTCTGATTAGCAGGAAGGCTTCCATGGAACCCAGAACCGTACCTCCGAATTTCCGATGCATCTTGACCCTCCTCCAGAGTTCCAGAGATGGATCGCGAACTGCCAGAAAACCAGCAAGAACATCAGAATGTCCATTCAGGTATTTGGTCGCAGAATGACAAACCAGATCAGCTCCAAGCTCGAGCGGCCGGGTCAATACAGGAGTTGCTACTGTCGAATCAACTGCGAGGAGAGCACCTGCTTGATGTGTGAGTTTGGCAGCCGTTTCAAGGTCCGTTATGGCCCAGGTTGGATTCGCTGGTGTTTCCAACCAGACCAACTGTGTTTTGCCTGGAATCAGTTTCTGCTCCAATTCTTCCAGGTTTCCTGTTTCAAAATAATCGATCAGGATGCCCCAGGATTCAGAAAACTCCTTCACAAAACTCAATACTCCATGATACAGGGTCTTGGAAATCAGTGCATGTTCTCCTTGTTTCAATCCATGAAAAGGGGCAGTACATGCAGCAATTCCCGAGGAAAACACCATTGATTCTTCCGCACTTTCAAGATCTGCCAATATGGCTTCTGCCAGTTCCTGCGTGGCTCCATCACAACGGAGGTAACTTCTTCCCTGAGGAGTTTGATAATCTTCTGCATCCCGGGCAAAGGTGGTTGAAAAATGAACTGGAGGAACCAATGCACCACTGGATTCATCTTCAAAACCCAATGCCTGAACCGTTCGTGTTTCTCGGCTCATTGAGATGGTGTTTCCCTTTGACTGATTTTTGTTTTTGTCCATTAGTGAATGCAGTCTAACTTGTGTTTGTCGCCGGCTTTTGATCGTTCGTATTCTGCTTGCTAAACCTTAATAAAACAGAATTTTGACTTGATTGCTAATCAGAAATCTAGAATATTCATGTGTTTGAAAAAAACCTTTCTATCTCCTCCAAGGCCAGATAGCTCAGTCGGTAGAGCAACGGACTGAAAATCCGTGTGTCGGTGGTTCAATTCCACCTCTGGCCACCAGTTTTTCCAATGATTAACAGATAGTTTGACTCCTACTGTTGTGATGTAGTGTCCATATAGGTGTCCATCTTTCCTGATGGTAAAGGGCTATAAGGATGCCATTTGAGCCTTTTGACTTCATCTTCTGAGACGAGATTATATCGCTCAAAAGCACTATTGGTTTTATGTCCAGATTGTTCTTTAATAACAAAATGGTCATTCCCTGCAAGGCGTAGGTTGTTTATTGCACAATGACGAAGATCGTGAAAGTTAAAGTCTATTATTCCTGCTATTTCTTTTGCTTTGTTAAATGCTCTCCTGTTAAAACATCTCGATTTAAAAACGTAACCACCTCCAATTGGTTCAGGCAAACGCCTTAAATACTCATAGACGTGTGGATGCAAACTAATCACTCTGCCTTTTTTGTTTTTTGTCCGCATACCGCTCAACCTGATAAATTTCAGTTGGCTATGTTAT
>NYUB01000165.1 GCA_002683785.1 Deltaproteobacteria bacterium | reverse complement strand
TGAAACAGTTTCTGCTACTTGACAATCTACAAAATATTGATAGGGGTTTTGCTTTCAATTTCTTTAGAAAAAATCATGGAATTCGTCTTCTACATATTGGCATGGCCTTGTTTTTTCTTGAAAACGATGAAGAAGAATGGGCCAGGATGATCGCCAAGGATACCATGCAGGATTATGATTTACTGGGTAAAGACATTTTTCAAAAAACCATGAATATAATTTACGCACGTCTAAATTTTTCTGGTCCTACATTCTGGGAAGATACTGATCGTGGTAACATAAACATCTATTACACGCCTTATCAAAAACAAATCGATGTGTTCAGAAACATACAAAATGAATACATCAGCATGCAGCCAAAACCAGCAAAAGTTATTTAAATACAGTTGGAATTAGAAAAAATGCATATTAATGCTTGATCAATTGCAATAAATTCTTTTTAATAAATGAAAAGCTTTGAATCAGGCTATTGAAGTTTGTTCAGAAAATTTGAAAACCTTTGTGAAAGGAAACTATTATGGCAAAAATGAGTGATGCAGAATTAATGAAAAAAGTAAGATCTCTTGCAGAATCAAATAGCAAAAGCGGAGCAGCAAGAGAACTTAATATGTCAGTACAGACATTCACCAACCGGTTGCTTTCCGCAGCTTCTTCTTTGGGTGAAGCTCCACCTAAGTTCACCCGTAAGACTACTTCAACACAAAAAATTAAACCAAAACGGGTTCATTCAGACAAAGTTCGTTCTGCAGGTCAGGCTGGAAAAGCATTGAGGGTAATCATTCCTCAGCATTTTTTCAATAATCTTGGATGGGCGGCAGGTGATGAAATTAAAATGCGGAAATCAGGTAAAACAAAGATCATCATCGAAAAAGTTTAATTTAACAAACGACATATACGCATTTCGCCTTAAACCTGTCTCTAAATAGTCCGGTTTAAAAACTACGGCCTGACTTGAGACAGGTTTTTCTCTCCTACTTAAAATTTGGACCGTCATGGATCTGGTGTTCAGACCTAGACGTTTAAGACGTAATCCTTTGATCCGAGAACTGGTCAGGGAAACAGAATTAGCTCCTCGCCAGTTCATCTACCCGATCTTTGTCTCGGAAGGCCAAGGAATCAGGGACCCGATTGATACCATGCCAGACCAGTTTCGATTGTCGGTTGATGAAGTGGTCAGGGAATGCGAGACCCTCTATGATCTTGGAGTGGGAGCGGTTAATCTCTTCGGTTACTCTGAGGTCAAGGATGAACTTGCAACGAAATCCTACGATCCCCAAGGCTTGGTTCAAAGATGCATCCGTGAAATCAAAAAAAAAATACCAGAGATGTGCGTCCAAACGGATGTCGCTCTGGATCCTTACACCACTCATGGTCATGACGGTCTGGTCATCGATGGAGAAATCGTCAATGATGAAACCGTTGGTGTACTCTGTAAAATGGCCCTCTCACACGCAGAAGCTGGAGCCGACTGGATTGCCCCTTCCGACATGATGGATGGGCGGGTTGGTGCCATCCGTGACTCACTCGACGAACAGGGATTGCATCATGTGGGCATCCTTGCCTATTCGGCAAAATATGCATCCTGTTTCTATGGTCCCTTCAGGGGTGCACTGAAATCCGCCCCCAAAAAAGGAGACAAAAAGACATACCAGATGGACCCCTCCAATACCCGTGAAGCCATCCGTGAAGTTTCTCTGGATCTAGATGAAGGTGCGGATGTGGTGATGGTAAAACCCGCATTGGCCTATCTGGATGTCATCGCCAGGGTTCGCAGTGAGTTCGATGCACCCGTTGCGGCATATAATGTATCCGGGGAATATGCTATGGTTATCGCAGCTGCTGAAAAGGGCTGGGTGGATCGTGAAATGGCAATGATGGAGATGTTGTATTCGATTAAACGTGCAGGTGCGGACATGATCTTGACCTACTTTGCCAAGGATGCTGCAAGACGTTTGAAGGCCGACTACGCCCAATTCAGATGAGCCCCATGCCTACAAAAGGCACTGTTACGATACGCAATGCCCGGGTGGTGCTTCCTGGTGGCATTCAGCAGGTCGATGTTTTGGTCAAAGCAGGGATCATCAGTGCAATCGGCCGGGATCTTCCAGGCCAGTCGGAAGTCATTGATGCCGACGGTTTGGTCTTAATGCCCGGGATCATCGATCCTCAGGTCCATTTTCGCGACCCAGGTGCCCCCCAGAAAGAAGACCTCCACAGTGGTTCATGTGCCGCTGCAGCAGGTGGAGTAACAAGTTTTCTGGATATGCCGAACAACAACCCCCCCGTCATTGATCGCATTCGATTAGACGTCAAAAAAGAAGATGCCGCCAAAAAATGTGTGGTTAATTACGGATTTTTTATCGGCGCAACCCCAGACAACTTGGAAGAATTGAATTCTGCTGAAAACGTCTGCGGGATCAAAATATTCATGGGCTCCTCAACGGGGAACCTTCTGGTCAGTAAAGATTCCGATCTGGAACGTATCTTCAGCACAGGCACCCGTCTGATCGCAGTTCATGCTGAAGATGAATCCCTCTTACAAGAAAATTCTGAAATGCTTTCCACGGTCCGAGAAGTGGAAGCACATCCCAGAATTCGTGACGAGGCCGTTGCTTTACGGGCTTCTGAAAAGGCCGTGGCACTATCGCTGAAATATCAAAGGCGACTCCATATTCTTCATCTCACCACCGAGGAAGAAGTTCGTATGCTTCAACGCCTACCCCGTGGCCATAAAATCAGTACCGAAGTCTGCACCCAGCACCTGACCCTCAGTGCTCCAGGTTGTTACCGGGAACTTGGAACACTGGCTCAGATGAATCCTCCCCTGAGGACTTCACGTCACCGGGACAGTTTGTGGAAGGCTCTGAAGGACGGTGTTATCGACTGCATCGCCACTGATCATGCCCCTCACACCCTTGAGGAAAAAAAACGTCCCTACGGCGAAGCGCCCTCAGGAATGCCAGGCGTGGAAACCTCTCTCCCTCTGATGCTTGATAGGGCGAATCGTGGAGAATGCAGCCTACTTGAAATTTCCAAATGGATGAGTGAGGCTCCAGCTAGGCTATACGAAATGTTTAACAAAGGAAGAATAGAAGTGGGTTATGATGCGGACCTGGTACTTGTGGACATGGAACAAACCAAAACGATTACCAACGGGCAACTTCATACCCGGGTCAACTGGTCCCCATTCCATGGCATGCAACTCAAAGGCTGGCCCGTACGGACCTTGGTTCACGGAAAAACAGTTTTTTTGGACGGGAAAGTTGATACCAAAGTACGGGGAAGAGAAATACGCTTTGCTTAATCCCTGAGTTTTTTTATATTTGGTAAGAATCCTTAAAAAATAATTTACCTTAAACAAACATCAAAGAAGGGAGAACTCCATGAATACTCAAACTGAAGTAAAAGTCGAATACACGAATCTCGTTGAGATGCAGGAGGATTCCTGTCGCAAATATGCCCAGAATTCTCTTTACGGCACCAAAAAAAGCGGCACTTTCGAATGGATCACATATCAGGAATTTGCTGAAAAAGTAGACCAGTTCCGCGGAGGTCTTGCTTCCCTTGGTGTAGGAAAGGATGACAAGGTCGCCATCATCAGCAAAAACACGGTGCCATGGGCGGTTTCCAGCTACGCCACATTTGGACTGGAAGCCCAGTTTGTGCCGATGTATGAAACCCAACTGACAAAAGACTGGGAATACATTTGCGAAGACAGTGGCACCAAAGTTCTGCTGGCTGCTAATCCTGAAATTTATGAAAAAGTTAAAGAATTCCCCAAAAAACTGGAAAAACTGGAAGCAGTGATCCTCCTCGAAGGAAACGCAGACGAACAGACACTGACCTATGATACCCTTTTGAAGAAGGGGCAAGAACAGGCCACGCCTTCCAGAAAACCGGATTATGAATCCGAAATGGGTATGCTCTATACCTCTGGAACAACTGGAAAACCGAAAGGGGTTTTACTCACCCATCATAATGCGTTGTTTATAGTTTCTTCTGCCACACAGGCGTTCCAATTGAGTCATCAGGACAGAAGTTTATCTTTTTTACCTTGGGCACACAGTTTTGGCCAGTTAGCAGAAGTTCATATGTTGATCAAATCCGGTTGTTCAGCAGGATTAGTAGAAGATGTAACTGAATTGGTTGATGATATGGCTCTGGTGAAACCGACCATTTTTTATGCGGTTCCTCGTGTCTACAACAGAATTTTTGATCGCCTTAACGGTCAGATTCAGGAAAAGCCTCAGATCATCCAAAATCTCTTCAGAGCTGGGCTCAAACACGCTAAGCGGGAACGAGAGGGAGAAACTCTGGGGTTTCCCGACAGCCTGACACTGACCCTGGCAAGAAAAATCATCTTTAAAAAAATTCTGGCTCGTTTTGGAGGACGAATGAGAATTGCTGTCAGTGGAGCCAGTGCCCTCAGTGCAGAAGTAGCGGAATTCGTGAATGACTTGGGTATCAGTGTCATGGAAGCCTATGGATTGTCGGAAAATTTCGCCGCCTTAACTGGGAATCTTCCTGGAGCCAGAAAATTTGGTTCAGTCGGCAGACCTCTTCCAGGTGTCCGCATCGAAATCGATTCCTCTGTGGAAGGTTCGAAGGAGGAAGACGGTGAAGTGGTCGCTTATGGTGAAAACATCATGAAAGGTTACCACAACCTTCCAGATCAAACCCGCTCCACCTTGAACGAATCTCACGGACTCCGCACAGGAGACCTCGGGCATCTGGATGAAGACGGTTTCCTTTTCATCACTGGCAGGATCAAAGAGCAGTACAAGCTTGAAAACGGCAAATTTGTGGCTCCTGCCCCATTAGAAGAAGAACTCAAACTTAGTCCCTTCATCAATCAGGCCATGATTTATGGACTCAATCGTGAGTACAACGTGGCCTTGATCGTCGCAGATATGGAAATTGTAAAGCAGTTTGCCGATGAAAAAGGATTCACCGGAAGTGATGTGGAATTACTTCAGCTACCTGAAATCCGTGAACAATTCAAAAAACAGATCGAGTCCCACAGCACCTCTTTCAAGAATTTTGAACGGATCGAAAATTTCAACCTGCTTGACGAAGAATGGAGCACAGATAATGGGATGTTGACTCCGACCATGAAGGTGAAGCGCTCAGTAATTGAAGAAAAATTCAAAGAAAACATCGTGTCCCTCTACTCCTAGTATTCAACTCCACATCTCTGACCGGCTTTTTCCCCTTTGGATGGGATCCGGTCAGTCATATTTCCGATATATCTTGAGCAACCCGGTGTCCCTGTTAAGATTTTAGGTTTTCTAATTTCCGGATGTGCTTTGCATGCAAATTGAGGTCTCGGGTCTTCATAAAAGCTTCCTAGATGGTGAGGGACATCAACTCCACATCCTGCGAGGGTTGGATTTCAGTCTAGATACAGGTTCAAGTGCTTCAATCGTTGGGGCTTCTGGTACAGGGAAAAGCACCTTCCTTCACATTTTAGGAACTCTTGACCGGGGGGATACTGGAAACATTTATTTCGAAAAAATGGATCTGATGAAAATGAAGAGGGAGGAATCCTCTTCTTTTCGGAATCGGAAAATAGGGTTCATCTTTCAGTTTCATCAACTCCTTCAGGATTTCAATGCATTGGAAAATGTGATGATCCCAGCTCTGATTTTAGGAGATTCCCACTCCACCGCCACCGAACGTTCCAAAATGCTGTTGGATCAGGTGGGACTTTTTGATCGAATGCATCATAAGCCTTCTCAACTTTCTGGGGGTGAACAACAGAGGGTCGCCATAGCCCGGGCCTTGACGAATGCCCCAAAACTTTTGCTTGCTGACGAACCCACGGGGAATTTGGATGAGGAAACAAGTGATCAGGTGATGGAACTTCTGCTCAAACTGAATGAAGAAAACCACATTAGCTTAGTAATGATCACCCACAATCAAAAACTGGCGATGTTGACGAATTTTAAATTCCGTCTCGAAAACGGTGTACTTCACCAGGAATAGAGCCCCTAAGATTTCCTAACATGAATCAAGAATTACAACGTGCGGCCAGTCCCTGCAGGTCAGGTTTCATCTTTTTTGACTCATCAAATACCCTTGAGATCATGATGCTTAAAAAAGCTATCATGCTTTCTTCGCTTTGTTGGGCCTACAATTTCCCATTGAAATGAGTTGACCGGGTGGCTTTCTTTGTCCCTCTTCTATTCTGTCCTTCAGGTTTTATGATGCCGCATGGCAAAAGGCCCCAGTCTTTTCTTCACAAAACCTTGTTGCGCGCTTTACTACTTGTATTTGTTTTATCTTCTGGCTTCCCAATTTCCTATTTGAAAGCACAGGATCCATCTCAGACTATCAATAGTATTGAAATCGTTGGAACTTCGGATCTCGAAAAAGCACAAATCCTTTTCAAGATTGAAAGCCAGGTTGGAGAAACCTTGGACCAGCGTAAGCTTCGCCAGGATGTCCATATCCTCCACGAAATGAACCTTTTTCGCGATGTCCAAGTTGAGGTGGAACCTGGAGAAGATGGCTACATTCTTCGCTATCGTTTAAAGGAACGTGCTCGATTGGCAGATGTGCGTATCGAAGGACGTACCCTGGTCTCAAAAACTGAAATTGAAAAACAACTGACGATGAAGGTCCAGGATGTCTATGACGTCGTCAAATTGCGTGAAAATGAGGAAATCATCCTTGAAGAATACCGTAAAGAAGGATACCCAAAAGTCAAAGTCCGTTCCCGTGTGATTGAAGTGGATGAGATGAATTATGAGATTGTTTTTGAAATTGATGAAAAACCCAGAGTCTTCCTGACCGACATCTATGTCAAAGGAACCCAGTTTTTTACAGAACTCGATATCAAAAGATTCATTCTCAGTGCAGAAATCGACTGTTTTGCTTGGATGAATGAATCTGGAGTTTTTCGAGAGGAAATGATCAACCAGGACCTCGCACTCATTTCACAGCAATACCTGAAAAATGGATTCATCAAGGTTTTCATCGATAAACCTAAAGTAACCATCATCAATAATCCTGAATACAGTTGGCTCGAAGTACGACTCAGTGTTAAAGAGGGGCCACAGTTTTATATCGGAAAAGTTGATGTCAGTGGTGACATCCTTGGAGACAAAAAAAGCCTGATGGAATCTTTGAAACTCAAAAGAGGAGAAATATACAATCCGTTTTTTCAAAACCGTGATCGTTCCCAACTGAACGAAATCTATCAGGAACAGGGTTATGCTTTTGTGAGGGTCGTACCCAGAACAAAAATTGATGACGAAAAAAGAACGGTTGATGTCAATTACCAGATTATCAAACGGGAAAAAGCATACATCGGCAGAGTAGAAATTGCTGGTAATGCAGAAACACGTGACCATGTAATCCGGCGCGAATTCGAGGTTGCTGAAAAAGAACTCTTCAACGGTAAAAAACTGAGGCTCAGCCAGGAAAGCCTCATGCGGCTTGGTTTCTTTGAACCGGGCCTTCAACTTGAGCAACGTGCACGTGAACGAGAAGATAACGTGCTCGATATCCTTACCAGACTCAAAGAAGCACAGACAGGAACATTTCAAGCACAAATCGGCTACAGCGATCTCTCAGGCTTCAGCGGAGGTTTACAGCTTTCTAAAGGAAACATCCTTGGTACTGGAAGGACCCTACGCTTAAGCTCCCAATTTGCAGAAAAAGACGTAACCCAACAATTTGACATCACTCTGATCGAACCAAGACTTTTTGATTCTCTGGTCTCCGCATCCATCTTCACATCACGCAAAAGGATTTCAGACAGCACTGGATTAAACCTGGGAATGGTAACTGAGAACTCTTATGGATTTAGTCTGGGCACTCCAGTCTATTACCGGAATCTAAGACTTGCTTCCCAGTTCAGTGCACTCGACCGTCTTTATGACACGGATCAAACTAATGTCATAAAACGCTCAGTCTCCCCTTCCTTAACCTACAACACGGTCAATCATCCCGTGTTTCCCACTACAGGCCTGAAAACAAGTATTGGAATGACTCAGACCGGAGAACCTTTTGGAGGCAATGTGAGGTTGAGGGAATACCGTTTTCTCTATCAACAGTTCTGGTCTTTGAATCTGGACAGTACCCTTATTCTGATGGCAAAGTCCCAGATGGGGATACTCCAACAACAGGGAGACACCAAAATCCCTGCAGAAGACCGTTATCGCATTGGAGGCATGAACAGCATTCGAGCCCATCCCTATTACGTCATAGCAGGACCGTTCAGCTTTCGAGAGCAGTCCCTCAATCAGGAAAGCAAAATCATTGTGGATGAAAATGGATACCAGCAGTTAAAAACCTATGACAAACGGACAATGGGTCTCAGCATCGGTGAACTGGAACAACTCGAAAGTGGGGGGGTCTTTGAGCGAATATTCAATCTAGAACTTCTTTTCCCGCTAAGCCGGGATGAAAAGAGTTTCATCCGAGGAGTTGTTTTTGCTGATGCAGGTAACGTCAACGCCGAAGCGGTTCAGTACCAATTACTTGGAGAAAAAGAGCCGGGATTTTTCGATATGCGAAATAGCGCAGGAGCAGGTGTGAGGGTCATCACACCGATGGGAGTGTTGCGTTTTGAGTATGGAATGAAACTCGACGCACGTAAAGGAGAAAGCCCAGACCGTTTTGAATTTACGGTAAGTGGTTTGTTTTAAAATTCATGCCAACCTAAAAAATATCATTCCTCATTTTCTATCAATTCCCAGGTACTGTCTCCCAACTGTCTAACTATCGCCAACAATTCCCCATAAGGACATTCACCATTCCATTCCTCCGGTGCAATGAGGGACAGAGTCAATTTATCGTCAGGTGGACTTTCAATTTTATCATGGTTAGTATTTTTTCCATTCCTGCAGTATAGAAAATAGGGATGAAGCAACACCGGTTTGAAACCAAATCGGGCTTTCCCGATTTTTTCAGCAAGTTCTACCCGGTTTTCAATCTGACGCGCCTGTTTAACGAGCAGGTCTGCCTGTTGTTGGAGTTGGTTGATTTGTTTCGCTGCATGCTGCCTCATAGCAGAGAGTGACTTCTCTTTCTGCTCATCAACGGGTTCGACCTTTATCAGGGGACTACCGGCCTCCGTTGCATAAGGCTTTGACCTCTTACCCTCAGCATAACTTAGAGGCTGTTCATTTTTTGGGATTTCGGATTCAAGACTTAATGATTCGTAAGAAGGCATAAGTTTAAAAGTTGTTCATCATTAAACTTTTTGAAATGAGTTTTAAAACACGGATTTTAAATCTGGTACGGTAGAGGTTGTTGGCGGATCAGAGCATTTTTATTGTTTTCAATGGTCAGATCTTGACCTGTTCCAGCGATCTGATGTCGGATCATTCCAATTCCATTCCGGAAATCCTGCTCCTGAATACTGCTGAGACTAGTTAAGGTTCCAACTTTTTGATCCTCAACATAAAGTTTCACTCCGGAGCTCACAACCATGTCTTCTGGAAGCTGAAGCTGAACCAGGATCCAATTCGGATGCCCACGATGGTACATCCTTGCATGAGGTTCCTGACCGACATAACAGCCTTTATTGAATGAAATATGGTCTCCAAGTGCAGCCTCTTGTGGAAAATTTTCAACACCATAATCCATTCCAAACTGAGGATGGCCCAGATGCGTTTGAAGATCCTTGAGCGAATCTTGTCCAACCAAACCGGTTTCAGGTTCCTCGCTCATCGTTTCAATGAATGTGACAGCTTCTAGTAAAGGGACTAGATGGATGAATCGTGGAAAATCGTTGATTGGTGCATCTACCGTAAGAATTTCTATGCCGCTCATCTTCCATTTGAAAGTATCAGTTGACCATCCTTGGTTTTCCAGGATTTGCTTAGCAAGCGCCCCAATCATATCAATCCGGATTGTATCTGAATTCAAAACACTCAATTGAAGATCTTCACGTATGTGAAACTGATCCAGCTTTCGTCCCACCGCAAGTCCCTCTCCTCTAGCGCAACATATGAGGAAGGCTTTTTCCTCAAGACGTATTATTTCAAGCCGATGTTCGATTTTTCCCCGGCTGTTACACATCAGGTTTGGCTGGCATTCTCCAACTTCCAGAGCATTCAGATCATTGGTGACCAAACCTTGAAGGAATTGCAATGAATCGGGGCCTTTGACTTGAATCTCCATCATAGTGGAAGCATCAAAAATCCCAGCACCTTGCAGCATGGTCTGGATTTCTTGTTCGAATCTGCTACCGTACCGCATCGGGATTCCAATACCGTCTACATCTTCGAGTACTGCACCGTGTACAAGATGGAACTGAGTCAAGGTGTTCATTGGGATATGATGATAGAGTTAATATTTCATTATAAGGCTTTTTAGATGAAAATGTAGTTATAAGCCGACATCAAATAGAGAAATTCGAATCTGGAGACTATGACAACACTGATCAACGGAAAAGAAACCGGGCAAAAAATTCAACAACAGATTAAGCTGGAAGTGAATGCCCTGAAAAATAAAGGGATCGAGCCCTGCCTGGCTGTAATCTTAGTTGGAGATGATCCGGCTTCCCAGGTTTATGTACGAAACAAAAAAAGAACCTGTGGGGAACTGGGCATTCTTTCATTAGAACATAAGCTTCCATCTCAAACGTCTCAGGACGATTTAGAAGGATTGGTGAAAAAGCTGAATGAAGATTCCAGCGTCCATGGCATTCTCTGTCAATTCCCTCTGCCTCAGGGACTCAATGAAGAAAGGGTGATACATACCATATCCACTGACAAAGATGTGGACGGGTTGCATCCTTTCAATGTCGGACTTTTAGCCACAGGAAAACCACGTTTCATTTCCTGCACCCCCTGGGGAGTGATGCAATTGCTTAAACATGCTGGGATCGACACCGAAGGCAAACACGCTGTGGTGCTTGGCCGGAGCAATCTGGTGGGGAGGCCGCTCTCGATTCTGCTTTCAGAAAAATCTGCGAACTGTACCGTTACCGTCTGTCACTCCAGAACAAAAAATCTTGCTTCGGTGACTTCACAGGCAGACATCCTTGTCGCCGCTATTGGTCGTCCGGAATATGTTACCGCAGATATGGTTAAACCTGGAGCAGTAGTGATAGATGTCGGAATTAATCGTATCGAAGATCCCTCCGCTGCTAAAGGTTCCAGGCTGGTTGGTGATGTGGCCTTTGAAACTGCTGCAGAAAAAGCCGAAGCCATCACTCCCGTTCCAGGTGGCGTGGGACCGATGACGATTGCGATGCTGATGGCCAATACCGTCAATGCCGCAAGGATTCAAAATGGGCTGGAGCCGATGGAGATCTGAATTTCTGTTTGAATAAAAATCATTTGAGTCTTCAACCCTATTTAAGTAAATCTAATAGGGTTTTGTTTGAACATCATCGAGTTGATTTTCAAACCTCAAAATGGGTTTCAAAATAGAGCCCTAAACATTCTTGATGAATCTTCATCAGGGATTCTTAATCGTTCAGGAGATGGTTATGAAGAAAATTGTATTAGTTCTTATAGCTGCAGCGGTCATGAGTTTTGGTCTCTCTCAGGCCATGGCATTCAAGCCTGCAGTGGTATTCGATATGGGAGGGAAATTTGACAAATCCTTCAATGAAGGGATTTGGAACGGGACAGAAAAATTCCGCAAGGAAACAGGCATCAAGTACCGTGAATTTGAAGTCCAACAAGAAGCCCAACGCGAGCAGTTCCTCAGAAAACTGGCGCAAAGAGGGTCCGATGTTGTGATCGCAGTGGGTTTTGCTCAGGCTCCAGCTTTGGAAAAAGTCGCCAAGGAATTTCCGAATGTAAAATTCAGCATTATAGATGTTGATTGGTTAAATCTCCCAAATGTGCAAGGAATTGCATTTAAAGAGCATGAAGGATCTTTTCTGGTG
>NYUB01000164.1 GCA_002683785.1 Deltaproteobacteria bacterium | reverse complement strand
TTCGTTGGAAATTGATTGAACATTGGGAAAAGAGGCGTGATAAAATTCAGAACTCAATCCGTTCTTAAAAAGAGGAGCTTAATTCTTGACAAAACCGTAAAAAGTTTTCATTTCAAATAAACAACTGAAAATAAACAATAATTTTCAATAAAACGTTTGAAGGTTTGCCCACTTTAAAGTAAATTATTGCTTTAATATCAACAATTTGTGACGTTTGATCATGATCCGTACCAAAGACCACAAAACACGCAACATGTTTGATCCTCTGGATCATCTGGGTCCGAAGCGCAGAAAGCTTTTGGAGTAGTCCTGGGCTTCGCTATTCCGCCGGGAGATTCTACCGAATCTTCCAGTGGATCGGGTTTTGCCGTTTTACTCGTCTGAAAATGGAGCACCGACCAAAGAGCTCTACTCGATGCAGGGGTTGATGCTCCTGCAACAGACATTCGACCTCACGGATAAGGAGGCGGTCAAACAATTCGCCTTCAACTTCGAATGGCATTACGCCCTGGACATTGGCGACGATTCCGATCAAAGCACCTACGTTTCGGAAAAAACGCTTTGGAACATGCGCCATTTATTGACCGAGAACGATTTGTATCAGGCGCTATTCGACATTCCCACCCGGCAAATAGCCGATCTCTGCGGGGTGGATCCTTCAAAGCAACGGCTGGATTCGGTGCATATCTTTTCCAACATGCGCCACCTCGGCCGGATCGGTTTGTTTGCCCGGACCATCAAGAAATTCCTGCAAAACCTCAAGCGCCAGTGCCCCGGACAATCCGGATTCGGCAAGCTCGAGAAAAGCTTGAGGGATCGCTACTTGAGCAAGGAGGAAGGCTCCGTTTTTTCCATGGTTAAACCTTCGGAAACCACGAAGACCCTGCAAAACCTTGGCGAAGACCTGCTCACCCTTGTTCGTTGCTTCCGGGACGATTCCAAAGTGACTTCGATGAGTTGCTACAAGCTGCATGTGCGCCTGCTCGAAGAGCAATGTATTGTCGGCAATGATGAAGACGGCGGCGAAAAAATCACTATCAAACCCAACCAGGAAGTTCCCTCGGACTCATTGCAAAACCCCTCCGACCCGGATGCGACCTATGATGGCCATAAGGGGAAGGGCTACCAGGTTCAAATCGCCGAAACCTACAGCACCGAGGATGAGGCTCCGGCACTTTCCCTGATCACTCATGTCGCCGTTGAATCTGCGCACCAGCATGATTCCAAGGCTCTGATCCCTGCCATCGAAGGAACCAAAGAACTGGGGTTTGCCCCCAAACAAATGCTGACGGACGCCGCATACGGAGGCGATGACAACTATCAGCGAGCCGCCGAACATGAAGTCGGACTGATCGCGCCTGTCCCCGGAAACGAACCCAAGGGCTCGATTGGACTCGCTGATTTTAGCATCAGTGACAAAGGAGAGGTGATCGCCTGTCCCCTCGGACACCCTCCTTTGCAGCAGCGTATCAACAAAAAATCACGTTGCGTTGTTTTTGACCGTGCCATCTGCGCCGCCTGCCTCAAAGACAATCAATGTCCCGTCGAAAAAGGGACTCATGGATGCCGTCTGCGCTTCGACCCAAAACAGCTCAGAATTGCCCGGCGCAGAGCGCTTGAAGCTACTCCCGCCTTCAAGAATATCTACCGCTTTCGCTCCGGAGTCGAAGGCACCTTCTCCGAGTTCGACCGAAAAACCGGAGTCAAACACCTCAGGGTCCGGGGACTCAAGAAAGTCGCCTTTTGCGCTACCCTCAAAGCTGCGGGAATCAACCTCTTCAGGGCCAATGCGTTCATCAACCGGAAAAACACAGACGAACCAGGCCCAAGGAAGCCCTTATCGCTCCTTTTTCGTGTCATTGAGGTCATATCCGACACCAAAAACCGGCTTCAACACCGTTTTTCCACCCTGTTCGAAAAAAAACCATTTTCCAGCCACGGAATCCTTCAAAATCTCAATCCTACCGGATTTCGATGCGTTTGAGTTCTTACGGGGTCATCATTATTTGTACATTTGTCATCTTATTTTTCTGTGCAAGCTTCAGTTCTGCCAATGACAAAAAGGCTTGGAAGCAAGAGGATTGAAAAAAATAAGCGACGCTTCAGGACATTTTCTTGTTTTGTCAGGCTACCTGCTTGAAGAATCTGGTAAGAAAAAGGAGGAAGGCGACTTGAAAGAAATGGAGAAATCATTCATGGGAGCAGTTCACTTCTCTGAAATGGCTGCGAATTATGCCAAAACCTATCAAGTCTTCTGCCAATCCAAAAAGGAAAATAACCATGATGATTAAGACATTATCCTGATTTTAAAATGAACATATTAGTTGCGCTTCAATTCTTAAGGAAACGATCTTATGAAGAATAGAAAATGGTGTTTACCAATGTTGTTGCTGGCAATGATTTTGAGCTATTCCAGTTTGAAAGCATGCCATGAAGGTGATTTTGGGGCCCTGAACAAGGGACATTACAAATGGGGGAAAAATGCAGGTATATTTCAGTACACGGAAAACATCACCATATTTACCAGTACAAGCACCTCCTGTGATCTCTACACCGCCTACCTTGAGACTCAGTACGACATCATCCAGGAACAGGTCGCGCAGGGAACGGGGCCCCAACTCGACGCCTTGGCTCACTACTCCGGATGCGAAAAGCAGGCAGTTCCCTCATTCCGAAAAACCTTGAATGCGAATTATGAAGAACTGTTCGGTTCAAACCATGATGCAGGAATCCTTCGAAACCAGATCCTCGGGCTCATCGAAACCACTCCCTCGCTCAGTGATTCATGCAGCATTGAACTGATTCCTGAATCACAAAAAGCACAAAGCTGACAATTCACTCTATTTTTAAGACATCAATCAAAAAAATACCATGTACACCAAACAGGTCATTTTCATTGTTTCGCTGAGTATTCTGGTTGCTATGTCAAACACTGCATGGGCATGCCACGAATCAGATACGGGTTTAAGAGGCCATAATCCGGATTGGCGATTTGCTGGAATCAGCGTCATCACAGAAGCAACATTTGCTTTCACATCTACCACAACCGGTTGTGACCACTACACCAGTTTCATTCAGCGCAGTTATCCTCAGATTGCAGAAAACGCTGCAAAGGGAGAGGGAGAATATCTGGAAGCCTTTGCTCTCTTCCGTGGTTGTTCCAAACAAAATCTGGAACCTTTCAAGGCCATCATGAAGAATCACTATGATGAACTCTTTCTGGAAACCGACCCCCAAGGGAAGACATTTCCGCATAGGCTTGAAGTAGTGATGCATCGCTATCCGATGCTCCGTCAGGAATGTGGTGCTTTTTCTGATTCGTCCTTGTCTTAGATGAAAATCATACATTTACTGGCAATACCCATGAGATTTTGGCTGACGCTGGTATTGATCATGTTTTTATCCTCCTGTGCCTATGTTTACCAGGTGCAGGTTGGGGACATCGATGACCGTGAATCTTTTGAATCCTCACCCTTTGAGATCAAGGTCAGTGAAACAGGATTCAATCTTGAAGAGGCAGGAGAAATTGCAGAAGCTTTAGGGAGTGATTCAGGAAAAGAAGCAGGGGATCTTCTGGGAATGTTCCAGATGGGACCTAGAACAGGGAATCCCGTTTACAATGAGCGATATGCAGAAGATCTGCTGTTTTTGATCAAACAGAAATGTCCCAATGGCAGGGTAAGTGGGTTGACCTCGGTCCGTGAACAAAGAAGGTACCCTGTCATCAGTGGAGAAATTGTCAAAGTGACGGGGCATTGTCTTAGAAAAAGGAGTTCTTGATGAAATTGAAATGGTTGATGGTTTTCACATTCATGACAGTAATGATAACAGGATGCACCTATCTGGAGTCCGTTTCCCTGACCAACATTCCAGAGGAAAGATCAAAGGTCGTGTCCGCAACCCGTGAGAAAGGGATCATCTTTTATTTTAATTTTGATACGGACTTTGCAGATGAATTATCGGCTGATCTACGAAGTCAGTGCGAAGGAGGAGTGGTTTCGGGAATTCTCACCAAGTTTGAAAATATATGTTATGTCCCTGTATTTTGTTTTTATTCGGTCAACCGAGTGACTGCCACAGGATACTGTAACCGATGAGGTGGATCATCCTGGCTTTTTGCTCATTCCTGTTCTGGGGTTGTGCACACAGCATCCATGTGGTGCATTCCAATCCCTATGATCAGAGCCCGGGCAAGGCTGATCCGGAAATGGTTGAGGCTCGGAGTGAACAGGGAGTGGTGCTTGGATTCACCTTTGACACGGATTATGTCGATCGAGCCTACAATACTCTGCAGGCTAAGTGTACCAAAGGGCGGATCGAAGGGATTACCACCCAGTTCTCCACCAGTCTCGGATTTTTCAGCTGGACGAACAAAATCCTGATGCGGGGCTTCTGTTATCCTGTTTCCAAATGTGAAACGGGAAATTGTGCAAAAAAATGGAGTTGGTGAACTTACTTCCCTACTGATGCTCTGAACCTTTCAAAGATCCACAAAGACCTCTAAAGTATTCAAAAACATTTTTGAAAATTGCTTTGGAAGTACCTTTTATAAATATACAAAATTGAAGCACATCTTTTTTTTCCCGTTAGCATTCCTTTTTTCAGGATTCATCTTTTTGGAAAAAGCAAAGGCTCTGGAACTTTATTCCATCGTTTATTCCGAATGCCAGCATCATACCGGACTGATCCTCGATGTGGAGGAAGATGAACTGCTGTTGCTCGACACAAAGGGGGAATCCCGGAAGTTGCCCCGGCAGGCGATTGAAACGATCCTGGTTTACAATACGGTAGAGAACCCCCTTTCCGGAATTGATTTAAGGCACCAGCATGTGGTTCTTCCCCGAAAGGTAACCATCCAGGGAGAGCCTGATTTTGAGTTCGCAGGCTGGCCGATCCGCTTCCTTGAAGACCTGATTGTTTTTTATGACATCCAGGGCAAATCCCACCTGGTCAATGTGGAACAGGTCAAACGCTTTGAATCCGCATCGGATTTGAACCGGGAAAACCCGATCACCCTCAAGCATAGCTCCTTTGTCTTCGGCTTCGGCAGCAACATGCCCCACTGCAGGTCATTAGACGAATCCGAGTCCAGTAAGGTGCAACCCACCCGGATGCTCAGTGACCGTATCAGCATCTCGAAATTCCTTGCGGTTTATCAGAAAGGTTTTGATCAATTGGACCGTTTCGAAAGCCGAACAGGGTATTATGCAAGGCCCTATCTTTATGACACTCAGACCAAACTCGCCCTGCTGATCCAGAACGACCGATACCGGGCCGAAATTCCCCAGGGCCTTCCTCTCAATTTTCAATGGTCCACTGGCAGAAATTTTGGTCCCCAGGGCAAACTCACATTGGGATTGAGTGAAGTCTCCACCCTTCCAAACATAGAGCCCGTTTTCGCAGTTCAGTTTTCTGGCAAATATCATTTTCTTTCCCTTCAATACGCAGGAAATATTTCCGCATTCTCATACGGTGAGGATTTTCTGATCAACAACAGGAGTTTCTATACTTCTTTTTTTTCCAAATACAACCCGGATCAGTCCCTGGTTTTCCCTCATTTCAACCAGAACACAATTACGGGTTTCGACCTGGGCCCCTATTCTTTTGCAGGTGGACTTTTCTACCCCGTGATGGCGGTCCAGGGCAACGAGATTTTCAGGGAAATTCTAAGCGAGAAGTTTTCTCCCATCGGGGTTTTCAAATACACGACCGACGAAACCCGAACCGAGGCCATCCTCTCCGTGATCAACCTTGATTCCACCAATCCCTCAGAAGATAACATCAAGCTGATCCTTGCCGAGGAAATGTCGAACCAGGTCAATCTCTCCCAAGCCTCTTCGAGTCTTATCGATCAAATTGAATCCTTCGATCTCGATTCATCCTTCTTGAGAATCAATTATGAACAAGCTTTCAAGGACGATTTGATCCTTGGGCTGAGTGAAGTTTTGCTTCAGGGACGTTACCAGGAACGTATGCAGGGTGAAGATTACCGCCTTAATTTTCAGCATCTGGTGACTTCGGTGAACATGAACCAGGTTTTTGGGGACTATGTTGCCCTGAAAGCGCGTCTTAATTATTTCATCAGGCAATATCGTTCAGAAACAATGACCAACTCGGCCGAATCCTCAGACAATCAATTTTCATTCTCCCTCGCGATCGAATTTTTTCTCTAATCAGATGAAGTCCTTACTGTTATTGCCATTCTTGTTGGTGCTTCCCTTGGGGGTAAGTGCCGTCAATATTGCTTCTGTCTATTTTTCATCCTGTAACCGTGAAAAAGGTGTAATCATCCATGTCGATGAAAACCGGGTTCAAATGCTGGGCTTGGAGGGAGCCATCCTGGATATCCCAAGATATGAAATCATCTACATGAGTTATTATCCCCTGGGTGAACCCATGAAGGTTCCAGAAATGAAAGAGCCGACGGAGTCGAAGCTCTACACCATCAAAACCCTCCACAACGGGGAAGTGGTGGATTTGGTGAGAGGATGGCTGATCGATCACTCGGATGACCGGTTTTCTTTTTTGTCACTGACGGGAGTCGAGCAGGTTGTGGATGCGGAAGACATTTGGGATCTCCAGGAAGGGGAACAGTGCCAGGATGAATGCCCCACTCAGGATAGCAAGCCTACTGAATTGGAAGCTTCCGATTCGCAGCTTTCAAGAAATCAATACGATCTGGTTCATGCCTACCCTTTTCAGGATTGCAACCACGAGTCTGATAACTACCAGACTGAGGGAAAGTCATTGCCCAAGCTCTTTCCTCAATACCTGCTTTCCGACAGGCTTTTGATCAAGAACGAACTGGACCGGTTACAGGAGGGATACGAACGCTTGAATCAGTTTGAGGAGAACAAAAAGTTCTATCCGGTTCCCACATTTTACAGCAACGACACAGAGCTAGGATTCTGGGTCAATGCCGGCAGTCGTTATGGTGCATCAAAAAACCGCAATAACAGTTTCATCCCATTCATCCGAAGCGAGTTGAACGAAGGCCCGTTCGGATTCCAGCGTGTCTTCCTGACAGGCGTCGCGCCCATGAAAAACGGTATCCATGAAGAACCGCAGTTCCAGGCATCCTACAGCATGAAATCGAGCTACGTTCATTTTGATATCATCATCGATGCCTCGAGGTTCAACATCGGGCAGGAAAAATACAAATGGGCGTCCGATGAAATGGAAACACAGGATGATCGAGAAAACGAAATCTTTTCTGTCTCCGGAGGATTTGACTACGGTTCATGGGCCCTGGACATGACGATCATGCAGAACATTTATTACGCGATCCGGCACGGGGATCTCTTTCACAGGGATGATATCGAGCAAGCCTGGCGATACGGGGTTTTCTACCGGGATCGGTTTACCCTGTTGGAGTTCTACATGGGAGGTGGCAGCGACATGAAGCCTGAACTGATTCCGCTCAAGGATTCTGCGTCTCCCTGGGAGCAGGCCTACATTGAAGAATACAACAACCACTTGAAAAGCATCCCGGATTTCTACACCCAGCTGGGCTGGTACCGTTTGAATGTCGACTTGCTCCAGTTCACCTCACTGCTTCCCAAATACTCCTTCATAGGGCGTGATTTGAAATTCCGCAGGGAAAATGATGAGCTCAATCAATCCGGGGGATTCAGCTATTCAAGCCAATCCATGACCCATGTAATTTATCTGGATTATCCCCTGGACAAAGACCTGAAACTGAAAGGCTATCTTTCTGTGGAAAGTGTCCGGAGAGAATATGAAGCACAATCGGAAGATGGTAGCCATTCGAAAAATTATCCTAAAGCAGGAGTCTCAGTGGCATTTCTTTTCTGAGGAACCACATACCCATTTTCAACGAGTCCGAATCCTGAAAATCATTCTCATTACTTGTATCAGGCAAGCATCATCCTAAACCATTGCAAACACAGTTCTGACCAGTTTCTGGTTGAATCGAGTTAGGATTGATTTTTGTTTCTGAAAACCCAAATATGTCTTGTCGCTTCAATTCATGTCTTAAGTTGATTTCCAGCATGTATTTTCAGTTTTCAGGAAGAGCAATCACGAAAAATATTTTGTTACTCTTCCTCCTTTTTTTCGGGTTGATGTCTATGGGGGTTTTTGCATCTCCGGGAAATGCTGGAAAAGGTTCGTTTGGATTCCGTTTAGGGGATGTTCAACCCCATGCATTCAAATCCATTGATTTTGCAAATACCAAGGGTCTGAAACCAGACTACGTGGCTGATGCGTTGAGTTTGAAATCCCCGCTTTCAAGGAAAAACTTACGCCTGAGGTTAAAATTTCGTGGACGCCTTTATGCCCAGACGGATGAAGTTTCTGAAGAAAACTTGGAAGAAGATGATGGATTCGAAGAGGAATTCGAGGAAGAATTTGAAGAGGAATTCAGTGATGAAGAGACCGCCGAAGTTTATGATCCTTTGGAAGGTTATAACCGTACGATGCATGGATTCAATGACTGGTTCTACATCAATGTCGGTTTTCCTTTGGCCAGGGGTTACCGTTGGGTTGTCCCAGAGGGAGGAAGAATTGCGATCAAACGCTTTTTCCATAACATCCTTTTTCCGGTTCGTTTCGTTAATAATGTTTTCCAACTTAAAATTCTGAATGCCGGAGAAGA
>NYUB01000163.1 GCA_002683785.1 Deltaproteobacteria bacterium | reverse complement strand
TTTTCAGCTTTTTCAGCTTTTTCAGCTTTTTCAGCTTTTTCAGCTTTTTCAGCTTTTTCAGCTTTTTCAGCTTTCTTTATGCTCTCTTTGACGATCTGAACCTTTTCTGGTGCGTCAGCTTCGCCTTTTTCAGTTTTTGCAACTGCTTCTTCTGCCATCTTTTGAATTTCTTCTGCAACCGCCATTTCTTCTGCCGTTTCAGCAACTTCAACTTTTGCAATAGCCTCTTCCAAAACGGCTCTGGCTTCCTGGACGTCACTTCTAAGTGACTGTTCTTGGGTCACCGCTTCAGGTGTCGGCTCTGGAGGTTCCACTTTTTTCACGTCCGCCGGTTTTGCCGATTCCTTTACAGTCGTTGCAACTTTAAGTTTTTTCTGTGCAGGAGGCTGTTCGGTTTCTACTGCTTCAGGCTCTTCTTTCGGTTCTTCTTTGGAAGGTTCTACAAAATTAGTCTTCTTTTCCTCTACTGTATCCTCTTGAGGAATGTCTTCTTTAACAGGATCTGTCGCAGGATCCTGAGTTTTCGTCTCTTCTGCATCAGTCTGTTTAACCTTAGAATCCGGTACCGGAGCTTCTGGTTTAGGACATCCTACTAGGAAAAAAGCCAAGCTAAAAATGATCAAAATGGTCGGGAGCGATTTCATATGTTCCTCTGTAAAATGATTAGCAGGCGATGGAGGGTAATTCAAATCAGGGCTAACCCTGAACAAAAAATCAAAAGGTCAGATTGTCAATAATTGTTATGTATAACATCAATTGATTATCATTGATCCTGACATAAAGTCAATTTCAAAGGGGAAAGATATTGTGTTCATTACCAATCCATCTTATTTCGTCTAGCTGCGAAAACCGTGCCTCATGTTAAAAATAGATCTTGAAGGCATCCATAAAACAAAACCATATCCTATGAGTAGAATCACCAAATAATAAAGCACATACTCCTGTATGGACCAATCAAGTCTTCCTTTAATGACAGCCCACTCTCCGATTTGATGAAGTTCTTCCATCAGTGAAAACCAGACATGGATTCCCCATTCAGTCAATTTAAACACTTCTGCTTCAAAGGGCATATATGGAGGGCTCCCTAAATAAAATAGGCTCATGCATAAAGAAAGAAGACAAAGAGGAAGGACAATTGTTCCAAGCAAGGGCACCATCACAAGATTGAGCCAAAAAGTTTCCAGGGAGACCCTGTTGAAGGTACCAGAAATCAAAGGCCAGATGCCAAGCAGCACCGAACTTGTCATCAAAAAGCTGGAAAAAACGTACTTCCAACATTTCTCAAATAAAGAATCTGCTCTCCTGAGCGAAGGATACAGGGGGAGAAAAATCAGAATCGATAAAACTGCCATGAATGAAAGTTGAAATGAGAGGTCATGCAACATCCCAGGTTCTGCGAGCAAAAAGATGAAACTGGTCATTGCCAATGAAAAAAGAGGAACCTGAACCAGCCCCAGTAGATTTCCAAGAACCATCAGACTGAGCATGGTGGTTGCCCTCAAGGCCGGAACCGGCCACTCGAGCAGAAATATATAGATCCAAATGAAAGACAAAGCCATCAGCTGGATTAATAAATTCTGATGAACCCACTCAGTCATTTTCAAAGAAAAGTTTATAAGTGATTTAAAAAGATAGTAGAACAATCCATATATCAAGGCGATGTGAAGACCGCTGATGGCCAGAAGATGGGCCATTCCTGTCTGTTGAAATAATCTGGCTGAAGAGGAAGAAGAACGACGCTTGGCCAAACTTAGGGGGAGATAAATGGAAAGAACATCAGCAGGAAGATAAAATGCTGCTCGGTCCATAAGTAGTAGACCGACACGGTTCCTGAATCGTTGAATTTTACTGTGAACCTCATTGGAAGGTGTGATCCCCCATTGCTTGAGTTCCAACTTCCAGCGAAATCCTTGTTCATGATGATCACGGATCCTTCCATAGAAGTGAATGTTTCGTCCATGATACAAATGGAGACGTTTGAATTTTTTACCTGGCAGTAGCAATTCCATTTCTTCAGCATCAATTTCATCTTCAACATTGCTCAATCTGACATTCACGAGGAAGATCTTGTTTAGATTCAGGTCATAATCCCGAATCTTGCCTTCGATCCAGATCGGTTCATCATTCTGCTCCATGGAATTAAACCAGTTTTCAAGAAGAGGATGTTGGATTAAGAAAATGGAGGCCAGGACTCCAAGCCCCAAAAGACTGAAAATAACCATCAAAGGTAGCCCATGCCTAGAAGCCCATAAGCCAAAGCCGAGGATTCCAAGTACAATCCATTCCAGGTCAAGATCACGTTTTGTCAGAAAAATATAGACCACCCCAATAATCAACAACCCTCCAAACAACCAGTATATGATGCGGAAAAGAAACAGTGATGAGACCAGTTTCCGAAAGACTAATAAAGGGGGCATGCCTAAGGTTTCTGCTTTTTGGGGTTTAGCGTGACCTTCTTTCTCCAGGAGTCAAAACACCTAAGGCTTTCCAGGGAAACAACTGGCTATGGGCCTGAATGATTCAATTGAGTTTTTTTCCCGAAAGCCATTCTTCTACAAGATTCTCAACAACTGAGGAGGGAAGCTTGTTTTGCGATACCACCTCTTCCTCAAGGATTTCAATCTTCTCCTTCATGCCCGCTTGGTTTTCAAAGCGATGCTGAAGTTCCTCCTGAATCAGAATCTTCAGCCACTGTGTCTGCTGTTGCTTCCGTTTCTGATCCCAGGCCTCTGTTTTTTGAAGCATTTCCTTTTTTTTGAAAAGACTCTCATAAACTCCATCCAGACCTTCACGATGCAAGGCACTGCAGCACAAAAATCCAGAACTATTTAAATCTACAGTATCACTCGTGTAGCTCATGGCACTCTTGAACTCCCTCAGAGTCCTCTCTGCATCCTGCTTTAGAGAACCATCCGCTTTGTTGATCAGTACCAGATCCGCCATTTCGAGGATCCCTTTTTTGATCCCTTGAAGTTCATCTCCTGCATGAGGCTGCAAAAGCAACACAAACAGATCCACCATCGAAGCAGCTTCGATTTCAGATTGCCCGACTCCTACGGTTTCAACAAGAATCGTATCAAAACCTGCTGCCTCGCATACAAGCACCGTCTCCCTCGTTTTCCTGGCGACTCCTCCTAAAACTCCAGAAGCAGGACTGGGACGGATGAAAGCATTTGGATGACGAGAAAGTTCATGCATCCGGGTTTTGTCACCGAGGATGCTTCCTCCGGAAAGAGGACTACTTGGATCAATTGCCAGGACCGCCACCCTGTGGCCTTTTTTAAGCAAATGCAGGCCAAAGGATTCGATAAAAGTACTCTTGCCTACGCCTGGAGCACCTGAAACCGCAACCCGGATTGAACGACCGGTGTGGGGTAGAATTGTTTCTAGAAGTTTCCGACCTTGCTTGAGATCTTCCTGAAGGGTGCTCTCCAACTGTGTGATGAGCCTTGCCACAGCCCTGCGTTCCCCTGCAAGTAGGGCCTTAATCGATTCATCGGGATCCGAGTTGGGCATGGACGATCTACGATTCACCCATTTTAACGGTCGATTGAGTCAAGCACCTTGAGTGCAGCATCTGGAATGCGTGTCCCCGGTCCAAAAACACAGGCCACCCCGAGTTGTTCCAGGAATTCATAATCCGCCGGGGGAATCACACCTCCTGCGACCACGGAAATGTCCATTGAATTCTTTTGACGAAGGCATTCCATCAGGTCCGTTAGCAAAGGCTTGTGGCCTGCTGCCAGTGAGGAAACGCCAATAACGTGAACATCGTTCTCCAGAGCCTGAGCAACCACTTCCTCAGGAGTCTGAAAAAGCGGCCCCATATCAACATCAAAACCCAAATCAGCAAAAGCAGTCGAAATCACTTTAGCACCACGGTCATGCCCATCCTGCCCCATCTTGGCAACCAGAATTCTTGGCCTACGGCCTGCTTTTTCAGCAAATAACCGTACTTGACGTCGAACCTCTTCAATTTCGTCTTTCTCCGAATAGTTTCTCACATAGACTCCAGAAACGGCACTCGTTGGTGCATGGTAACGTCCCCAGTGTTTTTCCAAAGCCTCAGATATTTCTCCGACTGATGCTCTCTCCCTCACGGCTTCAATGCTTGCTTCCAGAAGGTTCCCCTTTCCGGATTCTGCCCTTTCTTCCAAAATCTTGAGAGCAGTTTGGACTTTCTCATTATCCCGGGATTTTCGAATTTGTTCCAGTCTTTGAATCTGGGCTGAACGGACTTCGGTATTGTCGATCTCACGAACTTCCACTTCCTCCGATTCCCCAGTTTGATATTTGTTGACACCGACAATGACTTCCCTTCCCTGGTCGATCATCGCCTGCCTCCGGGCTGAGGATTCCTCAATCTGTTGTTTTGGAAATCCTTGTTCTACAGCACGGGTCATGCCCCCAAGCTTTTCCACCTCATCCAATAGTTTTCTGCTTTCCTGAACCAAAGATTCGGTCAGTGATTCCATGAAATAGGAACCTCCCCAAGGGTCGATCACCCGGGTCATTCCTGTTTCTTCCTGCATGATGAGTTGGGTGTTACGTGCAATCCGGGCAGAAGTCCGAGTGGGAAGTCCCAGGGCTTCGTCAAAGGCATTTGTATGCAGAGACTGTGTTCCGCCCTGCACTGCTGCCATGGCTTCAATGGTGGTCCTTACAATGTTGTTGTAAGGATCCTGCTCCGTCAAACTCCAACCCGATGTCTGGCAATGGGTTCGCAGCAGCATCGACTGAGGATTGGTGGGGTTGAATTCGGAAATCATCTCAGCCCAAAGCCGACGGGCCGCACGGAGCTTGGCTATTTCCATGAAATAATTCATCCCAATCCCAAAAAAGAAGGAAAGTCTTGGAGCGAATGAGTCGATATCCATTCCCCGTTTCAATGCCGAACGCACATACTCCAAACCATCACCCAGGGTAAACGCGAGTTCCTGAACTGTGGTGGCCCCCGCTTCCTGGATGTGGTATCCACTGATGCTGATCGAGTTATATCGGGGCATCTCCTGACTGGTGAATTCGATGATGTCTCCTACAATCCTCATCGACTCTTCGGGAGGATAGATATAGGTATTACGGACCATGAACTCCTTAAGGATGTCGTTCTGGATGGTTCCGCTCATCTGTACCCTCTGAACACCCTGTTCTTCTGCTGCCACGATGTAAGCAGCAAGAACAGGAAGAACTGCCCCATTCATGGTCATGGAAACCGACATTTGTTCCAGTGGTATTCCATCGAAGAGCAGTTTCATGTCCTCGACGGTATCGATGGCCACTCCCGCTTTTCCCACATCCCCACGAACACGCGGATGATCCGAGTCATAACCACGATGGGTGGCCAGATCAAAAGCGACACTGAGGCCTTTTTGACCTGCTTTTAAATTTTCTTGGTAGAAACGGTTGGATTCTTCCGCCGTCGAAAACCCGGCGTATTGACGAATCGTCCAGGGCCTGCCTGCATACATCGTCGCCCGAGGCCCTCGGACAAAAGGGAAAATACCTGGAAAGCTGTCTGTCCATTCAAGCTCTTCCAGATCCGATGCGGTATAGAGGGGTTTGAATTCGATGCCCTCCGGAGTATTCCAGTCAAGATCGGAAAGGTCACTTCCTCTAAATTCGGAACGGGCTTTCTCTTCCCACGCCTTGAAGGTTTTTTCTCTAAATGGAGTTAATTTTTTCATGAAAGTTTCCAATACACAATGGAATCTTTTTAATAAGAATCTCCATTTTCCTGGAAAAAGAACAGATGATCAAGAAGAGATCATTAATTTTTTGTTGAAATATTTTATGTAGGAGGAAATTTTCTTGATGCCTTCTAGCACCCTGAAGTAGTACATGCAGTCCTACAAGCATCTGTAGAACAAAGATTATATAAAGTAGTAAATGATGCACAAACAGCTGTTTTTGAATCTGAAATAATACTTGTACTAGAACCACTTGTACTGGATCCAGATTTTGTCAATCCATCAGTAATTCTTGTTATGTAGGTAATAGTTTTATCTAATCCGCTACAAGTTAATTTTGCTGAAGTATCAACATTAGTTCCATAAGTATTCCTCTTTGCCATTTGATCTTCAGGAAAGATATAACCATCATAATTAACTAATTCAGTATTTGAAGCGTCAGTGTAATTATCAGAACAAGCTATTTGTTCACATGCATAATCTAAGGAATCATAAAAAATAACTTGACCAAGTTGCATTGCAAACACATTCGCAAATGTATACATTAGCGCGGCATCTTTATCACTTGAAATGATTCCTGAAAAATTGCTAGACGCATTATCGAATGCATTTTTAGCATTTTGGATGTTGGTGGCTCTGGTAGATGCAGATGAAACCTGTGACTGCGCAGTTCCAATGATGTATAGAACTTTTGAAGCATTACTGTCTACAGTACCAAATTTCGAGTCTTTGTTTGCAATATAGCTTGGTGTGGTTTCTCCACCTGAATTATTAAGAAGGTTTGTGATATTGAACCCACCTTTTCCCATGTAAGCGTCCCCTTTACCTTTTGAGGAAGTACAAACAGAAATAGCCGTATCAAAATCCTGATTATCCAAAGCAGTATTACAAGCAGAGTTAGACGACTCTTTTTGTAAATCACTACAGCTGCTTACCCCAAAAATCATTATCAACAAAAACAAAAACCTAATCAAAAAACTTTTTTTCATGAATCTGCAAAATTGGTAAGCTA
>NYUB01000162.1 GCA_002683785.1 Deltaproteobacteria bacterium | reverse complement strand
TATACCTTTGTTGTTCGCTTCTGCACCTCTTCTGCGTCCTTCCACAAGGATCCGTTTCAAAGCTTCTGCGCGGCAAAGAGGCTCCTGCTGAAGATCCTGAGCTTCAATGGTGTGACGGCCTTCTAGGTCGGCAACGCCACAGTTATGGTTGATTCCATCTTCCGGAGATGTGTTGCAAACTATCACCCTTGCACCGCCAAGATCCTGAGTAAGGTCTTCGAGCAAAGGAGCAAAAGCCCCGTTTGCTGCATCGATAATCAACGAAATCTGCTGAAGAGACCGATCCGTGATCCAGGAATTGAAAGAATCCAGTAAAATGTGAAGGAAAAATTGACGTGCCGATGCTTCTTCATCAATAACTCCACCTTTCTGAGGAGCCTCTTTTAGGTGCATGAAATCCGTGGAGAGAATGGCTGTAGTCAACCTCTTGTCATCTTCAGGAAAAAGTTTGAAACCCGTATGACCGAGAAAGATCTTGATCCCATTTTGTTCTGCGGGATTGTGAGAAGCGGTCAGAACAAAAGCTCCTACAACCTCTTGTGAAAGCTGATAGAGTGCCACAGCGGGTGTAGGGAGCACTCCGAGAACCACAGCATTCAGGCCCGATTTGCGGATTCCACGGATCGCCGCATCACTGAAATTTCCTTCCGGGTCACGGGTATCCCAACCCACCATCATCAGCTCACCGGGGCTGGCCCATCCTGATTCGATTAAATTGCGACAAAATGAAAAGGTATAGAGTTCAAAAAACTCTTCAGTGAGGATCTTTTTTTGAATCCAAACCGAAAGCGGGTCCATTCCCGGAAATTCGGAGGAAAGACCAACTTTGCCACGAATGCCATCGGTTCCCTGCAATCTGTCCGGAAAGGTTTCAGATTTCATGGGTAACGTAAAATTTGTGGGATGATATCAGAGAAGCAATCAACCGACGGTGACGGATTTGGCGAGATTTCTAGGTTTGTCGATGTTTCGTTTCAGATCCAACGCAGTATAATAGGCAAACATCTGTGCCAGAATCATTTCCACAAAAGGTGCCAGCAGTAAGGGAACTTCGGGCAGAGCCACAGCATGATCCAGCAATGAGGCGGCCTGGGAATCTCCTTCAAAATGAAGCCCAACCAGTGTTCCTCCCCTGGTTTTGATTTCCTCTATCGCAATCATGGTTCGGTTATGGAGTTCCACGTCAGCTGGAGGAGGAATAAAGAAGAGGGAATGTACCGAGGCTTCAATCATGGAAAGCGTTCCGTGTTTTAAAAATCCTGCAGGCATGCCTTCGGCATGAAGGTAGGTGACTTCCTTCATTTTTAACGCGGATTCCATGGCCACAGGGAAATAGATTCCACAGCCCAGAAAAATCCAGTTTTGTACACTGCTGGTGGTTCGGGCCAGATTCCTGAGAAAACCTGATTTTTCATTGAGGAGTTTGGAAATCAACTCCGGAAAGGTCTCCAACTCCTGAACATGATCCCGCAAGGTGCTTGAGTCCAGACATCCTTCACGGAAACCTAGTTCGAGGGCCGTGCGTAACAGCAAGAGGGCCTGGGCAAGGGCAGCCTTGGTGGAAACCACACAAATTTCGGGACCCGATCCCTGCATGATTACATGATCGACCAAGCGACTGATGCTGGATCCCATTACATTCACGATGGCCGCTGTCCGGGCACCCTTCTCGAGTGCAGAATTGAGCGAGAACTTGGTGTCGAATGTTTCACCGGATTGAGAAACAGCAAGAACGAGGTCATCTGAGACAACTGGAACTACACCGTTAAATTCATCGGCACTGATTGCTGGAAAGTACCTTTGGGATAGTGAACTGAAAAGATACTGCGCCATCTGACAGATGAAAAAGGTCGTGCCGACTCCCATCAAATAGGCTCGCGGAGCATTTTGAAACATCTCTACTAATTGGGAGATCTGCTCTTGAGGAACGTCTAAGGCCTGGCGCGCCGTCTGAGGTTCATCGAAAATTTCCTTGATCATGTAATGGGAAAAACCCCCTTTTTTGGTGGTTTCCGTATCCCAGTCAATCTGAAGGATGGATTTTTCCCGTTCTTCCCGCTTACCGACATCGGATATTTCATAACGATCCCTACTGATGACAGCGAATTCCCCGTCATCAAGAACCACTGCCTTGCGGGTATGTTCGAGAAAGGCATTGATGTCAGAGCCTATGTAGTTGCAGCCTTCGCCGAGTCCGATGATTAGCGGAGAATCCTGTTTGACACAATAAAGATTTTCCGGGTCATGAGCTGAAAGCAGAACGATGGAATAGGTGCCCTGGATTTGTTTCAGTGCTTCAAGGAAGGCTCCCAAAACATCTTTTTTCTGCTCATAGGCTTCTTCAACCAGATTCACAAAAACTTCAGTATCTGTAGTTGATCTGAACTCAATTCCTTCCCCAATAAGCCTCTCTCGAAGCTTTTGGTAATTGGAGATAATTCCATTGTGAACGATGGCGAAATCGCCACTTTGAGAGAGATGAGGATGTGCGTTTTCCGGCGTTACTCCACCATGAGTTGCCCATCGGGTATGAGCAATGCCGAGGTTTCCGGTCATGTTGTCGAGTTTTTCCCTGCTTCGAACTTCCTGCACACCGCCTGTGTTTTTACGTACCTCAATCCCTTTACCATTGAGAAGAGCCATACCACAGGAATCATAGCCACGATATTCGAGGTTGGCGATGGAGGTCACCAGGTTACGAGTCACTGGGTGATGATCTATGATTCCGCTGATGCCGCACATGAGAATTTCCTAATACTAAAGTGTGATGTTGTCTGGAATGTTTTTCTTTACCGGAATAATGGAACCAGGAGAAAGGGTGTGGCGTGCGCCCAACGTAGCACCATCACCAATGAAAGCCCCGAGTTTGGTCAAACTCGTTTGAATCATCTCTCCATCAATTTCACATGAAATTGGAGAATAATCTGGTGAGTGATTGACTGTCGTCAAACCTGAACCAAGCTGAGTTTTCTCTCCTAAAACACTATCACCCAAAAAAGACAGTCTTCCTATGTCACTGGAACCAAAGACGACGCTGTTCTTCAACTCGCATCCGTATCCAACGATGCTTCCTGGTCCTAATGCGGTGTGGCTTCTAATCAGAACATTGTTTCCGATGTAGCAGTCTCTACCAATATAACAAGGGCCTTTGAGAACCGAACCACTTTCAATTCTGACACCGGCCTCGATGACCACCGGACCTTCGATCTGAACCCTGCCTTTCAGTTCAACAGACTGGTCAATTCGTGACTCTTTCCAGCTTTTCATCATCAACTGGTTGGCCTCCAAAATGTGCCAGGGATAGATGATGTCGATCCAACCTTCTTCCCAAAGACAAGCTTTCATAACGCTATCTTGAATCAAATCCTGAAAGGCACGGCTCATCGACTGCCCGTTAAGCTCCAGCCGGGAAAATATATTTTGATGAAGGATGAACATCCCTGCAAAAACATAATTTGCCTGACTTCCGACCGGTTTTTCAACAAGCTTTGAGATCCTCATTTCTGGGTCGAGATAGACGTTTCCAAATTCACGGGAAGAAGCAGGAAGGGTAACAAGAGCCAGATCCTGACCGCTTTCGGAAAACGCATCAAGCATCGGTATAAATGGATTGCCATTGGATAAGACATCTCCATAAACCAAGCAGAAGGGTTCTCCATCAAGCCAAGGAAGACAGGTCCATAATGCATTTCCGATCCCTTTAGGGGTTTCTTGGACAATATAATCCAGGTTGAGATTTAGGTGATCCCCTGAACCAAAATGGGCTCGGATGCTTTCCTGTTCATGATTGACAACCACCATGATTTCCCTGAGTCCAGCCTGTCGCAATGCTTTTAAGGTATATTCAAGGATCAGCCCCCCAGCAATGCGGAGCATGGGCTTGGCCCGTTGTTCAATGAAGGGACTCAATCTACGGCTAGGATTGGCAGCCAGGATTACAGCTTTCATAGAATTTTGATTAACGAATATTTTGAAAAATAATATCTGCGATTAATTATATGGCTCGGCGTAGCGGTACATGGTTTCCAAAACCTCCTGAATCCCCATCTCATCAGTATCTATCATGATCGCATCTTTTGCAGGTAAAAGAGGTGCGACGGTCCTGGAACGGTCTTTCGCGTCCCTTTCCTTGAGACCCTGAAAAACTTTTTCATAATTCGCTTCTTCCCCTTTTTGACGAAGCTGGTCCACTCGTCTTTGAGCTCGGATTTCAGGTGATGCATCAACAAAAAATTTCAACTCCGCATTGGGAAAAACCACCGTTCCAATATCACGGCCTTCCAGCACCGCTCCAGAATGAGTACCTGAGATTCTAACATCTTCCACCAACTGCCGTTGTTTTTGTTTCATAATATCTCGAATCACTGGAAAACGGCTGATGCTGGAAGACAGCTCAGAAACCTTTTCACTGCGGATCACTTCACTAACATCTGTTTCATTGCACCAGATCTGACTGGAACTCATTTTGATTTGAGTCTTTGCCCCAAGGTTAATCAGTTCTTCTTTTTCTTCTGGAAAATTCAGCTGTTGCCAACGCCAGGCCAAACAGCGAAACATCGCTCCTGTATCGACATATAAACCTCCAAGCCTTTCGGCCAGTAACCGTGAAAGGGTACTTTTCCCAACCCCGGAAGGACCGTCTATGGCTATCACCAGAAAATTCATGGCGATGGAAAAATCATACAATGTTTCACGTGAAACAATCATGTTTCATGGTTCAGTTTACTCCAATAACTTGAGCCGACGTTTGATTTCCTGTTGTCGGGTTTCATCTTTGAAATCCTTTAACATTTTCTGAAAAATGGTTTTCGCTTCCCGGATGCGTTTCAGCTTTTGATAGCTTTGAGCGATTCTCAGACTGAGTTTATATTTCTGTTTGGAACTAAGGTTTTTGTCGAGATAATTCACTTTCAAATCTGAAGAAAGCGCTCTTCGGTATTTTCCCTGCTCAAAAGCAGCCAATCCTTTTTCTCTCAAAATACGGAGATGATAATTCTGCTTTTGATCCGGAATATCCTCCATCAGCCGCAGCGCCTGGTTTAACCACTGTTCTGCACTTTGATAATCTTCAAGAAGATTATATTCCTCTCCAATTCGGGTCACCAGTTCGAGACGCTGAAGCGGATCGAGTTCTGGATTTCGAACCGCTAACCGTTGATTAGCGACCAATTTCTCGAGGTAGTGCTTGGCTTGTTCGGGTCGATTCTTTCGGAAGGAATAATTTCCAAGCATTAGCAGTAGTTCATTGGCATATTCACTTTGGTCATCCTCCTTTAAGTAAGCATTGCCACGAGCTTCAAAAGCTTCGAACTCATTCAGTAGATAATGAATTTTGATCAAGCGAAAGCGTATGAAGGGGAGTTGACCTGCTGGAGGACTGAAAAGAGCCTGTTCGTAATGAACATAAGCCTTGGCTAGATTTTCAGTCTGATAGAGGGCATTGGCCCGTTGAAGATGCAAATAAGCCTGGTCTTTTGTGGCTGCGAGATTCAGCCCAAGCCGGCTGGTTTCAAGGATTCCCTGCTGGTCTCCCAGTTTTTCGAGGATTCTCAAATGCAATTGAATCAATGAAAAATCGGGTTGGTGGCGGAGATCTTTCCTAAGCAGTTCATCGGCCTTTTTCAATTCCCCCATAGCCATGAGGTTACGAACCTGAAGGTTGATGACCGGAACTGAATCTTGAAGCGGATTGAATTTTTCCCTGAGTTCAGAAAGGACCGCCTGGGTTTCCACATGATTTTTTTGCTGAAAGAGGGCTTCTGCCAGAAAAAGTAGGCTCTGCTCCAGGTATGGAGATTCTGGAAGATTCGATTTTAACCTCCTGAAAACCCTGGAAGCCTGGCTCCAATTCGATTGTTCAAGATGAATTCGCCCCTGAAGAAAGATGCTGTCATCGCCCCTTTCCAAACTTTCATCTATCTGCCTAAGTGCCATCAATGAGCGGATTGGATCCTGTTTTTTTTCATGCAGCACAAGTGCATACCAGAAATGATATTCTGCTCGGTAAGAAGATTCTGGGTAGGAAGCCAAAAGTTGTTCCAAATGTTGTTCTGCCCTTTCAAAATCCTGAACCTCCAGCTCGATCAATACCCGATGATAAAGGGC
>NYUB01000161.1 GCA_002683785.1 Deltaproteobacteria bacterium | reverse complement strand
CTGATGGGCTTCCTCAAGAATCCTGTCTGATTCCAGGCTTGTGCTGAAACGCCCGCCCTGGTTGGCATTGCACTGGATCAGATAGTCACGCATGCGGTCGATCACCTGGAGTGGAACCTGTGTCCCGGCAGGATTATCCAGGTAAACCCTGGACCTTCCCTCATCGGTTATGGCAAGGGTTGGGAATTGGGTGCGGATTTTTTCTAGATCAAATTTCATAGGGGATTTGGGGAAGTGCTAGAATTATTTTCAGATCATGTCGGATGGATCAGGGATTAGTTTTCTTGGATCAGTTCTGTTGTTCAAAGGATTTGCCTAATTCTTACATGCTTCGAACATGGTGTTGCCAACATGAAAGTTGTCCCTTTTGGATTTATTATCAAATAATTGACTGACATGATAATTGGTAACAGACCTGTAATTTTCCTGAAGCCTATCAAGCGTTGAACCTGCTTCAATTTATCATGGTAATCTTCTGCGGAAGACATTTGCCAATATCCTTGGAGAAGCAAGGATGGTAGGACTTAATATTGGTTCATTTACATCCGACCGGGCAAAAACAAAAGGAGAGGTCAGATCTTGATCCGTTTCCTCTCATTCATCTGGAAGCACGTGCCACCATTCTAATTTAAGTCTTCTTTTTTGAACTGAACCAAGGCTTTTTGTATGTGGGTCTCCTTGAAGCCAGTGAACCTCGCAGCGTACATGTGTCAAATCGATAAATTCTCCTGCTTTGATTTTCCACTCCTCACTTCCTGAAGGAAATTCAACCCTGATTTCTGCACGAGCTTCTCGCATTCTTCCTCCACTGAAATCCTCACGCAGAAGCCCATAAAGCTCCACCACGACACCGGTTTCATAATTTTTTGGATATTTCGGGGCTTCCATCAAGTTTGATGAAGAAAAAAGTTTTGGACCAAATTAACTACGTTTGTCTTTCCATTCGATCTGATTGTATTTGATGACAAGAACCCCACCAAATCGGAAAATTTCAGGTTGATGACTACTGATGGTCTCATGATCACTGTCCCACTCCAATGCCGCTTTTCCAGCTAGGATGTGCTCCTCATCTACCGCTCTGCGGTTGGATTTCACAACGGCATGTCCATTTTGTCGTTCTTTGTCCATTTCCCAATAGAGTACGGCAATTTCGATGGCAGAACTTTCTTCACGGATGATCTGGTATCGGGAAGCTCTTTGACGTTCCTTCATTTCATATTTTTGTTCTGGCATTTCTTCCTTTCATAGATGATGGGATCGGTTCATAAAGTTTTTATTTAGAAAGTTTATCATGACTCCATGTCGGCCTACAATGCAGGAACCATGTTATTCAAAGCATGTATATGAGAATGGAGGCTTTTCGACGAGAAGTAGGCTTGTTTTGGTTAGGTCTAGCTCCTAAGCTGAAACGTATTGGTATCATCTAAAAGGATATTATGGCTAGCGAAAAACTAACAAAGAATAAAATTTGTGAATCAGCAGTAAGTCTTTATGTCGAGGACCCTTCCCGTTTTAGTATTACATCTCTAGCAAAAGAACTCAGTGTTCCCCGTGCAGATATTTATAAAATATTCTCAACAAAAAATGCTGTACTGCGTTTCTATTATCAGGATTGTTTTGGACACTACTTAAAAAATTGAGGAATTAGAAGATTATCAAGAGTTCAGTCTTGAGGAGAAATTGAGTCATTTGGTTTACACCCATTTTGAACTTTTTCAACAGGAAAAAGAATTTGTGGAAGATACCTTCAAAGACCTGATTGCTAATGCATCTGCAAAGTCAAAATTTCAAGAGATGTTAGAAACAAGAATCAACACATTCCTTTCGGAGTCCCAAGGTGATGCATCTTTGGTGAAGGGATCATTCGTAGCACAATTATTCGTCATGGGACTTTTTCACCTGATGGAGTTCTGGCTACAGGATGACAGTGATGATGCAGAACAAACCATGGAACTTACAGATAAAATGATATCTTTTGCCTCAGAATTATTGAGCAGTCAAATATTGAGCAGAGGGATTGACCTGGGAAGGGTTCTATGGGGACAGAACCTGATCCGATTGCGCTCCCAAGGCTTGAATCTTCTGGTTAAAGCACTGATTGAAAGAAAAACATGAGTACTCTTCCCGGGAATCCCTGGAAACGTTCAGGAATTCTTGCAAAAGCAGGTTTGAAAACGGGTGGAAATTATCTCCGACACCATGTTGGCAATGCGATTCCTCTGAAAAGCTTTCACCAGAACAAGGTAACTCTGAACCGTAAGAATGCTCTGTCTCTGATAGGGGAATTGAGTCAACTTCGTGGTGCCGCGCTCAAAATGGCACAAGGGTTGAGCATGGATACCGGGATCCTTCCGGAGGAATTTGCTGAAGTGATGAACTCTGCACAATATCGAGTTCCTCCGATGAATAGATCTTTAGTTCAAATCCAATTCAAGAAGGCGATGGGTGTTGTTCCGGAAAAATTATTTAATAATTTTGAATATGATGCTTTTGCTGCTGCCACCATCGGCCAAGTCCATCGGGCTGAAGATAAAAAAGGCAGGCTGCTCGCGGTCAAAATTCAATATCCCAATGTACGTAGGAGCATCGACAGCGACTTAGCCCTTTTAAAAACTTTGGCAGGGAGTTTTTTACGTAAATTCGATATCTCTGAGCATCTTGAAGAAATGAAGTTAAGGCTTCTTGAAGAAACGGATTACTGCAAAGAAGGGCAAAATATTGAGGAATTTCATCAACGCTTCAGTTCGGAAATGCTGTTGTTTCCTGAATACATTGGAGAACATTCTAATTCAAAAATCCTCTGTATGACACGTCTAGATGGAATTCATCTCGATGAGTTCCTTAATCAGAACCCCAGTCAGTTGAAAAAAGACCACTATGGACAAATTCTTTAGGATTTCTTTCACCTTCATATCACACAAAACAATCAGACCTTTCATGCTGATGTTCATCCAGGTAATTTCCTTTTTCAACCAGATGGCAAGGTGGGGGTGATTGATTTTGGATGCGTTAAGACCTTTCCTGAAAATTTTCTGGATGGTTGCTTAACCCTGGTTCAGAAATTCCTGTCTGAAAATATGAATGGGTTTAAGGAAGAGCTTGTGAAAATGGAGTTTCTGAAAAATACACAGGCAGATGGAGTCACCGAACAGGCAATTTTAAGTCTATTGACACGATTTGCAGAATTGCTAGGCGAGGTCTACCGACAGCCTTTTTTTGATTTCAGTGATTCGTCTTTTCGTGAAAACCTCAACTCCATGCTCAAACAAGGTATGGAAATCCGTGAAATTCGGGGTTCACGTCATTTCGTCTTTTTCAACAGAATTGTTTTCGGATTGTTGTCGATGTTGATGAAACTCGGAGCAACAATTGATACAGCACGGGGCTATCAGGCAGTCATGGGGTGGAAAATAGGGAAGGCTTCCTAAGTTGGATATGATTTAGAGATGATTATGTTTAGAGTCACTCGTACTCACCTTCAAGCCCTCGACCCATTTCAATCAGATGCAACATCTTACGTTTCCACACAATTCCTTCACTAGCCCATCGAATGACGACTCTCACGAATTCTCTGCCGAAACCGAGTTTTGTTCCAGTCTTTAAGAGGTAATCGATTTCTCGTGTGCCAAGTACATTGTCGACGCTGATCACCAAGGCCAATTCAATGAAGATTTGGATTTCGATTTCCCGGGTAGCATCAGGAATCCTTTCAAGTGGAGGAAGTTTTTGATCTTTTACGGCTTGAAGCATGGCATTGACTTCAGTCTGGGAACGCAGGAAACCCAATGCCCTTTCCAAATATTCAACCTCTTCTGGAGCGATGCTGCCGTCAGCAGTAACCGCACCACAGATGGCGGTAGCGAGCCATTTTTTCTGTTTTTCATTGAGGAGTTCGGGTTGAAGTCCCGATGTCATTTGAAATTCCATCCGTAAGATCCGTGTATCAGATTGTTAAGTTAGTACTAATAAAAGCAGGTTTTTTGAATTTAAGATCGTAGCCTTGACTCTAAAAAGCGTTCGGATATCATTTGGACAGATATCTAAATTCAATACGAGCTTTATTGTATGATGATGCACTCGTCTGCCAACTTTCAAGCCCACTTTAAATACCCTTCTTTTTGAAACGAATCCCGTCCTTGTTTAAAAAATGAGAGGACTGGAAGTTTTCGTCCTCGATACCAATGTCCTTCTCTTTGCTCCGGAGGCTTTAGAGGCATTTTCCGAAGCAGAAGTGGTCATTCCCATCAATGTGATTGAGGAACTTGATCGCTTTAAAGCAGAATTGAGCGACCGAGGGGGAAGCGCAAGAGTGGTTTCCCAAAGACTCGATGAATTGCGTGAATTGGGAAGCCTGGCCCAAGGGGTTCAACTTGATGAAGGAGGAAGGGTAAGGGTTGAACTGCAGGTGCCTGCACAGGAAGACCTGCCCGGTCAGTTGGACATCAATCGTGCTTCCAACCGTGTATTGGCGGTTGCTTGGGAACTGTTCCAGCGAGATCTTCCGGTGACCTTGGTGACACAAGATACCAATCTAAGGGTTAAAGCGAATGCTCTTGAAGTGCCTGTGATGCGCTACATGAATTCTGCATCCGGTGCCAATGGTTTTTTCGAGGGAATGAAAATTCTGGAAGTTGAAAAGGAACTGATTCATCAACTGTTGCTTCAGGATTTCATTGATCCTTCAGAATTGAATGAGGAATTCCAGGGGTTGGACGATTTTCTTCCCAATGAAGGTCTTCATCTGATGAACGGTTCCTCTAACAGTGAGGATCTTCTTGCCATCTATCATGAAGGAGAAAAGAATTTTCAGATTCTAGAACGTTTGGACAATGTCTGGGGTTTGAAACCAAGAAACCCGGAACAACGGTTGGCACTGGAATATTTGCTGGATCCTGAAATCCATGTGGTTTCACTCTCCGGAAAATCAGGAACAGGAAAAACCCTTCTTGCTCTGGCTGCAGGATTGCAGTTGATGCTGACTCAAAATCTTTACACCAGGATGCTGGTGTCCAGACCGATTTTCCCCATGGGAAGGGATCTTGGCTATCTTCCTGGTGATGCACAAGAAAAGTTGGCGCCCTGGATGCAGCCGATTTTTGACAATCTGGAACTCCTCATCGGTAACCCTAAAACGGGAAGAAGACATTCAACCAGTGGCTATCAGGAACTGATCGAACGAGGGCTTCTGGTGGTGGAACCTCTGACATACATTCGAGGCAGGAGCATTCCCAACCAGTATCTTCTCGTCGACGAGTCTCAAAATCTGACTCCTCATGAAATGAAAACGATTATCACACGTGCAGGTGAGGGGACGAAGATCGTATTGACAGGAGACCCTCATCAGATAGACAATCCTTATGTGAATGAAAATTCAAATGGATTGAGCAATCTTGTGAACCGATTCAAGAATCATCCTCTTGCAGCGCATATCAATCTGGTACAGGGAGAACGTTCCCGTTTGGCAGAACTGGCAGCAAACGCACTATAGTTTTAGAGATCCCCTAAGACACGCTGATCTGACCATCTGACTTCCTTTAAAAAAACGAAAATGGTTTGGAATTATGAGCCTCCGCAGGCTTCTTCACAAAAAGACAGGGAGGTTGAGAATATTGGCAATCATCTTGTTGGAAAACGAATTGCTCTCATGATCACTGGCAGTATCGCCGCTTACCGATGCCCAGACCTTGTCAGGGATTTGAGGCGTGAAGGCGCAGAAGTTCAGGTTTATGCCACCCGAGAAGGATTGCGTTATGTATCAAAGGAGGCTCTGGAATGGTGTTCCCTTAATCCAGTCATTGATCACTTCAGTCCTGAAGCAGAACACCTCTCGGATCAGAACCCTTTGGATGCGTTTCTCGTGGCACCAGCATCCTACAGTGTGATTAATAAAGCGGCGATGGGGATGGCGGATTCGGTCGTGACCTCAACGCTTGCTTCAGCATTTGGGAGATGTGAAAGGGAGGGAATCCCGGTTCTTTTTGCTCCAGCAATGCATGGGAACATGCACAACACCATTCTTACTGAAAGCCTGAAACGCCTGAGTGATATAGGGGCAGTGGTCATCCCTCCCAGGCAAACTCATGGGAAAAATAATCTGGCTTCTTCAGAAACCATTGTTGCAGAAACGATACGATCACTTAGCCAGTCTCCACTTAAAGGATGCCGGATGATAGTAACCGGTGGGCCTACGCCGGTTCCTCTTGATCGAATCCGTGTCATTACGACAAAATTCAGTGGAGGTCTCTCCATTGAAATTTCTAAGGAGGCATGGTTTAGAGGCGCTGATGTCAGGCTGTTGCTTGGACGTGGCAGCCTTCAACCTCCCACCTTCTTGGAAACCCTTGAAATTGATGATTTCAATCAGTATCAGCAACTCCTTTTGAATCAGATAGAGAAACAACAAACAGACTGGGGAATTTTCACCGCTGCAGTTGCAGACTATGAACCAGAAAGTGTTTTTGACGGTAAATGGCAGAGCCTGGATCAGGAGAAGAGGCTGAAACTGGTTCCTACTCCGAAAGTCATTGAGGAGGTTAAAAAACGATTCCCACGTATAAATCAGGTTCCTTTCAAGTATGAGGAAGGAGTATCTCATCAAGAGTTGATGAAAATCGCACAAGGAAGATTAGAATCCGGTTCCCATCGGATTCTTGTAGCAAACCGAGGAGATGAATTTCTAGAAAACGGAGAACAGGTCGCATGGATTCTCTCACCTGACATCGAACCCCAGAGGGTGATTGGGAAAAAACAGATAGCATCCGCACTGCTTGACCGGATCGAAACCTTTACATGAGGCCAAGTAAAGGCAGCCTGTTTATTGGCCTGCTCTGGTCGTTTCTTTATCTTCCCAATACAGTTGCTCAGCAAAATACGTCGCCTGCTCCCAAGCCCCCTGCCACCCTGAAGCAACTGAAACAATCCATCAGTGACCTGGACCGGTTGGAGTGGATGACCTTAAGCTTCAATAAAAAGCTTCTTGCCGATCAATCCATACAACGTATACGAAAAGCTGTGGAGGGAAGGACAACTCTGATCCTCCATCCTCTTCAGCGATTTATCAACTTTGATACGAAATCCTTAAACGCACATCCCTTTTTTCATCTGGAAATGTGTGTCCCCGCTCCCAAAATGGATTGGGAAACCCGTTTTCGCTGGAGAGATTATTTCAATTCGGGTGGGACCCTATTCCTGGATGCCTGTCCGGTTTCCAAAATATCTGGGGATGAAAAGAATCTATATCGATCATGGAAAGATTGGGGCAGGATGATTTTTCCTGGAACCGGTTGGAGTCCTTTGAATCGGAAACATGCTCTCAGTTTCAGCTTTTACCTGCTTGAAAAACGCATGCTTCTAGGGCGAGAGGGTTCTCCGTTTTCCATTCTTGAACATGACGGGAGAGTGATCCTGCTCCATAACCAGTCCCGAAGATGGTCTTGGCATACCCTGAAATCAAAGCCTGTGACGGCTAAACTCAATCCTCCCAATGTCGAAATCCATCTCAGGCTCTTCATCAATCTCTTGATGCTCCTCTTCACCGGAGACTATAAGCAGGATCAACTTCACCTGCCTACCATATTGTTGAGGAGAAGATAACAAAAGATATTAACCTTGTTTTTCAAAATAATAATGATATAAAACATATGTTAGGTTTTTTAACATATGTCATATTGACAGGAAGAACTCATAAAAGGAGAAAAATATGAGATTTGTGAAATCGTTGTTTAGTTTCAGTTCTGCATTAATTATTTTTTGTGGTGGCATTGCCCAAGCTGTCACTGAGGTCCAGTGGTGGCACGCTATGGGAGGTGTGAATGGGGAAAGAGTTGATAAAATTTCCTCTGATTTCAACGCGAGCCAGTCGCAATACAAAGTCGTTCCGGTATATAAGGGGAACTATACAGAAACAATGACTGCTGCAATTGCTGCTTATCGTGCTAAGTCACAACCACATATTGTTCAAGTGTTTGAAGTCGGCACTGCAACAATGATGGCAGCTAAAGGTGCAGTTTATCCTGTTGAGCAGGTAATGAAGGATTCTGGTGAAAAATTTGATAAGAGTGATTTTTTACCAGCTGTGATCAGTTATTATCAAACTCCTGAGGGTGAGCTACTCTCAATGCCGTTCAATAGTTCAACACCAGTTCTGTGGTACAATGCTGATGCATTAAAAAAAGCGGGTGTTGGAGTTCCCATTACATGGGCAGAGATGAAATCAGCTTCTGAAAAGTTGTTGGCATCAGGTATGGATTGTGGATTTAGCTTTGGATGGCAATCCTGGGTTATGGTAGAAAACTATTCTGCTTGGCATGATCTTGAGATAGGCACTCAAGAAAATGGTTTTGCTGGTCTCGATACTAAATTCAGTATCAATAACAAAAATGTAAAGAGGATCTTAGGTCAGATATCCGATTGGTCTAAAAAAGGAATTTTTAAATACGGTGGTCGTCGAGGAGATAGCCTATCGATGTTTACTAATGGTGAGTGCGCCATGTGGATGAATTCTTCTGCTTACTACGGAAGCATTAAAAAGCAGGCAAAATTCAATTATGCTCAATCCATGCTCCCCCTGGATACGGAAGCATCTTCTTCCAGACAAAACTCCATTATCGGTGGAGCAACCCTTTGGGTATTGAAAGGCCATAAAAGTGATGACTACAAAGGAGTTGCAAAGTTCATGAACTATCTTTCATCTCCTGCAGTTCAAGCATGGTGGCACCAAGAAACAGGTTATGTGCCTATTACAAAAAGTGCTTATGAACTCTCCAAATCACAAGGTTTCTACCAATCCAACCCTGGTACTGACACTGCTATTAAACAATTGAACTTGAATCAACCGACTCCAAATTCGAGAGGTTTACGATTTGGAAATTTTGTTCAGGTACGTGACATTATCAACGAAGAGATGGAAGCGATCTGGAATGGATCCAAGTCTTCTTCCAATGCTATGGATGCCGCTGCAAAACGTGGTGATGCATTGTTGAGGAAATTTGAAAGAGCTAATAAATAAAATCTAAACTAACTATTGAGCTATGTCAGATTAGGCATCTGGCATAGCTTTTTTTTATGATCTTACACTGATGCTAAAGAGCATCCACTTCAATTCTCAAGCACTTGCTTATTTGCTTGTTGCTCCCCAAGTTATAATCACATTAGTCTTTTTTATATGGCCAGCTGGCCAAGCCCTATATCAATCTTTTTTAATTGAAGATGCTTTTGGGCTCGGATCCGAATTTGTTTGGTTCGAGAACTTTATTTACTTGTTTGAAGATGATTATTATGGAGAATCTTTTGGGAGAACAGCTTTATTCTCTTTTTTAGTTGCTGTTATTTCTATGAGCTTTGCTCTTTTTTTAGCAGGTTTTGCTGAACGAGTAGTCCGAGGAGGACTTTTTTATAAAACTTTACTTATATGGCCTTATGCTGTTGCTCCTGTACTTGCAGGGGCTTTGTGGGTGATTATGTTTGATCCAAGTTTAGGAATTATCACCTATTTTTTGAAATATTTTGGTATCGATTGGAATTATAAACTGAATGGCAATCAAGCTATGACCTTGGTTGTAATGGCAGCAGCATGGAAACAAGTAGCGTATAATTTTCTGTTTTTTTTAGCAGGCATTCATGCAATACCAAAATCCATGATTGAGGCAGCAGCTATAGATGGATCTGGACCCGTGAGGCGATTTTGGACCATAATCTTTCCTTTAATTTCTCCAGTCACCTTTTTTTTGCTTGTAATAAACACGGTATATGCATTTTTTGATACATTTGGGATCATTCACGTTATGACTCAAGGAGGTCCGGCAAAAGCTACAGAAATTTTAGTTTATAAAGTTTATAATGATGGTTTCATCGGATTAGATCTAGGAGGATCTGCAGCTCAATCTGTTATTCTCATGTTTATTGTTATTTCATTAACTGTCATCCAATTTCGATATATTGAAAAAAAGGTGGAATACAAGTGATAGAAAATCGTCCTATTCTTGATTTTATTACACATATAGTTTTAATCGTTGGAATTGTGATCATTGCTTTTCCAATATGGGTGATGTTTGTTGGTGCCACTCATGAGGGTGTTAGGATGGTCCAGGTACCTTTGCCACTATTGCCAGGGGATCAATTTTTTATTAATCTAAAAACGACATTGCTTGGATCTGGTTTAGAAGGTACAAAAACGGCGCCTGTCTGGTTGATGTTATTAAATAGTTTGGCTATGGCCCTGAGCATTGCCATAGGTAAGATTATAATATCTCTGTTATCTGCATTTGCCATCGTTTACTTTCGGTTCCCATTTCGAATGGCATGTTTTTGGATGATTTTTATCACCTTGATGCTTCCAGTAGAAGTGAGAATTCTTCCAACATTTGAAGTTGTGGCTAATCTTGGATTGCTGAATTCTTATGCAGGTCTCAGTATTCCACTGATTGCATCAGCAACAGCAACATTTATGTTCAGACAAGTGTTCATGACAATTCCCGATGAGTTATTGGAATCAGCACGGCTTGACGGGGCTGGTCCTATGAAATTTTTCAAGGATTTTCTTGTACCTCTTTCAAGAACCAATATTGCTGCTCTATTTGTCATTCTATTTATCTATGGATGGAATCAGTATTTATGGCCGCTTCTCATTACAACGGATAGAAGCATGTATACCATTGTAATGAGTATCAAACGAATGATCCAAGCAGCAGAACAAACTCCTGATTGGCATATCATTATGATGACATCATTATTGGCCATGCTGCCTCCAATTTTGGTTGTGATGACGATGCAAAAACTTTTTATTAAAGGATTGATTGAATCAGAGAAATAAATGGCTGAAGTAAAATTAGATCAAGTTGAAAAAGTGTATCCGGGAGGGTTCTGCGCAATCAAAGAAATGTATCTCGAAATTCATGATGGAGAATTGATGGTTTTGGTTGGCCCTTCAGGATGTGGTAAATCAACAATGCT
>NYUB01000160.1 GCA_002683785.1 Deltaproteobacteria bacterium | reverse complement strand
TAATGACATTAGAAAACCAAAGCCTCAAAAACACAGGTTTGACTTAGATTCTCCAGTCAGTCAAATTGGATATAGGGCACCTCAAAAAAACTAAATAAGGAAGAAATGACTAATTCAGAAGTGAGTGACCAAATCTTAAAAGATTTTAATTCTGCTAATTGGGATGGATGGAAATCTGCTATTGCAGATAACGCAAAAATGGAGGATATGGCTACGGGTCAAGTTGCAGAAGGAGCAGATGCTTGCTTGGCTTATGCCCAACAATGGAAATCAATGTATCCAGATATGATTGGTACACTCAATAATAGGATTGAATCTGGAAACACACTCGTTGAGGAATGCACTTGGGTAGGAACCAATACTGGAGAAATCCCGATGCCTGACGGGTCTAAAATTCCAGCAACAGGAAAATCTGTGACCGTAAATAACGTTCTAATTTTTACATTTGAAAACGGAAAAATGACTTCTTTCAAAAATTACCTTGATATGATGTCAATGATGGGACAATTGGGTCTAGCTGGTTAGTAAACCACAACCCTGGAAAGTTCGATCTTTTCCAATAGGGCTTGACCGCTGCAACATATCACATTGGTTCGATTTCTCAACGTCAAGCCTTCTAAGCTTGTTAATTCCTTATTCTATTTTTAGGAACCTTCGAAGAAATTATTCAATCCTTCTTCAATCAAAAGAAAAGGATGTTGCCGTGAGGTATAAACATTCCATTTGGGTTCGACAAACGAAGCGTCTTCCAGATGACCTGCGGGAACAGATCTGATTCCTGGTCTTCCTGTATTTGTTCCATAAAGCAAAGAAGGCTCTTGGAATCTCTCTTTGGTTCTTCTATGTCACCCATTTGGGTTTAAGAGCTATAACGCCACTTTATATTCTTGTACCGTGTTTCCACCATCAACAACAACAAGTTGACCACTTACATAGCTCGCCTCCTCACTGGCAAGAAAAACTGCTACATGACCAACTTCATTGGGGGTACCCGGACGACCAACAGGTGTGAAATTACCGGCAATAATCTCATTTTTGCTGCTTGAAGATGTCTTAATCCAACCAGGCCCGACACAGTTTACCGTGATGTTGTGCATGCCTGTTTCAATAGCAAGTGACCGGGTCATTCCCAGCATACCGGCCTTAGCTGTTCCATAAACGGTGCTGCCTGAAATTCCAACCAGTGGACCTGTTACCGATGAAACATGAACAATACGACCATACTCATGATTGATCATTCCTGGAAGAACACCCCGTGTGACAAGAAATGCACTGGTAAGATTGATATCAATTCCATATTGCCAGCTATTGTCACTTGTTTCGTGAAGCATTGAACTGGGTTCTTCCCTCCCGATTTCAACCATTCCTGCGTTGTTGATCACAATATCAATAGGCCCTAAATTATTTTGAACCTTCTCAATTAATGAATTTACTGACTTCGTCTCCGCGAGATCTGCAGTTGTTGCAAAGGTGTCTTCAGGCGTTCCGCCCATTTCTTCCAATCTTTGATAGATCCTTTCTGTAGTTGATGTAATGGCAACTTTAGCACCAGCATTTCTTAACAGATTTGCTGTGGCATAACCTATACCTTCCGCACTCCCAGCTCCTGTCACTAAAGCAACCCGGTTTTTAACTCCTGACATCTATGCCTTTATATCTTGGAAGTGAAAAAATTGCGTCCGGAAAGACTATTGAAAACAATAACCATACTGGAGCAATCTTTGAAATGAATATGAATTCCTGTGAATCTGTAGTCGAAAATCTGCTTTTTCTGCAGTGGGATGAACCCCTTGGATAGCATCATAGTCTTTCTTTGGGCCCATTTAGAATTATTCCAATCTGTTGGGTGAACCCAACTGGCTGGAAGGAAGGGGTAGTTTTCAATACACCTTGATACTATTGCGAGTTCTACCTCACCGAGTACCCAACGATCTCACACTGCCGAACATGGTCCCAGTACTCTTGGGTATCCACCACCAAGGGAAAAGGCATGCAACTGAAGTCGCATTGATAGGGATACCTGCTGACCTTTTCATAGTTGCAGTAGCCAGGATCGTATCTAGTGGATGTTTGTGGGGTAGGAGTGGAGGTGCAAGATCCAAAGAGAAAGCTGGATAGCATGAAAATCATGCAGAGAGTTCTCTGGTTCATGTTGTACTTATTGAACGCTAAAGCTTTTGGGGCAGATTTCGTTTTGTTGTGAACTAGTGTTACAAAAATGTGACAAACAATTCAATGATCAGATCATCGAACCCAAAGTGCAGGATTCAAGATATTAATAATATGATGAATTTTATGGCGCACCCGGAGCGATTCGAACGCCCGACCTTCTGAACCGCAATCAGATGCTCTATCCAGCTGAGCTACGGGTGCAGGGAAGGAAAGAGATTTAATATGTCTTCAATACAGACAAAGGTCAATATCAACAGATGGTTGGGAAAAGGTAACGGTGATGAAAATGGCTCAATCCTCTTCACGGTGGACGGTTTCGGGAGAGAAGGCTGGGGTACAGACGGAAATATAGTCTGATGGTTCGTCGAAGGGGTTCGAGTAACGAACACGGCTTCCACTTTTAACCAGGATCGACTGTTTCGCTTCCAGGGTATGGTTCTGGTCATCGACCTCGATCTGCATTTTTCCTGAAATGATGATGGTGTACTCATCGAATTCCGGAGTTTGAAACGGTTCCGACCAACGCGGGGGGGCCTCCATTCTGGCCAGACTCAACTGATCTCCGCCGAGACTGGCGTTTCCAAAATGTTCCTCGATGATCTTTGCGTCCCCGGTTGGAACCCGAAATGGATTTTTCTGTAATAGTTCTTTCATGGCGCTGTTGAGTGTTTGTTTTGATTCCATTCATTCAGGATTGTGTGAAGATTTGACATCCTAATTTGAATCTTAGGTCATGTCCAAAAAAACAGTTTCATGATGCTGATGGTGGATTGAAAGGAATGATGCAGGCTTGGATTGATTTTGCTATTTTAAGCACTTCATCAAATTTGATTTTTTATGAAACACGTTTTGAAGTTTGAGCATGAAAACCCTTCCGCCCCGTTTTCTGATCATCTGTTTTGATGCCCTGCGCCCGGACATGGTCTCCCGGGAAACGATGCCCAACCTCCATCGATTCGCCAGTGAAGGTGTTTCCTGCACCAGACACCGGGCGGTCTTTCCTTCGGAAACCAGAGTCAATCAGGCTTCATTGGTGACGGGATGTTATCCGCAAAGGCATGGAATCGTGGGCAATAAATTTTTCGACCCGATCGCATCCCCTGGAAAGCTTTTCAACACCGGTGATGAAACACAACTCCAGCTGGGGGATCAGAGGCTGGGAGGAAATCTGGTCGAAGTACCGGTACTGGGTGAGCTTCTGGCGGAGCATGGATTGAGCCTGGCAACCTTCAGTTCCGGGACTCCCGGAGGAGCCAGAATGCTGAATCACAAGGCAGAATCGCTGGGAGCCTTCCGGTTTGCGCTGCACCGTCCGGATGCCTCCTTACCCCGGGAAACGGTTTTGGAAATGCAAAAGCAACTGGGACCAGTTCCGGAACACCAAATCCCAAGCCTGGATTGGCTGACCTACTCCACCAATGCCTACCTGAATTTCATCGAACCGGAATTGCATCCTGATGTCTGTATCCTCTGGTTTTGTGAACCTGACAACAGCTACCACTTCCGAGGATTAGGCAGCCCTGAAAATCTGGAAGCCCTGCATCAGGCTGATCTGGAATTTGGAAGAATCCTCGACTGGCATCGGTCCCGGAAAAAAGATCAAGATCTGCAGATCATCACCCTCTCAGATCATGGTCAGCTCACCGTCTGTGGAGAAACAATCAACCTCAAAGAGGGGTTGGAAGAAGCAGGACTGTCCGTCGGTGAACCTCCAGGCAACGGAGTGGACGTGGCCCTTACGGTGGACAGTGCGGGAGGGATCTACGTCCGTGATTCAGATCCGGAATTGATCCGCTTCATTGTCGACTGGCTCCAGCATCAACCCTGGTGCGGTCCTGTATTGACGAGAACCGGAGAACATTCACTAAAACTGGAAATGGTGGGGCTCGATCATCCCCGGGCTCCCGACATTGCGCTCGTTCTGAAAAGTAATGACTCAGAAAATGAACACGGCATCCTTGGAGGCTGCATGAATAACTCGTCCTTTTACCCTGTGGGAGGAGGGATCCATGGTGGTTTGCATGCCCTCGAACTGCAGAGCTGGATGGCTGCCCGGGGGAACTGTTTCCAGTCGGGACACCGTTCCGAACTCTCGTCGGGTATCGTGGATATCTTGCCGACCATTCTTCACCTGCTGGACGTTCCGGTACCAGACCATGTTCAGGGCAGGGTGCTTCAGGAAATTTTTTCTGAATCCTCGGAAATTTCTTTCCCGGAAATGAACATTGTTACCCATGAAAGAAAGGGTTCAGGAAATTACCTTGCGCGGCTCAAAGTAACCGAAGTGGGTAAACATTTTTACCTCGAAGAGGGCTGGGTGGATGAGAGCCTGAAATGAAAAAAAATGATGCTAGTGGGTTCTACAACCTCACAGACTCAAGACGCAATTTGATAGGCAGCGAAATAAAAAGGGTATGAATTTCTTTGAAAAAGACTCCTCTCATTTGAAATGTAGTTCCTGTCATTCTGCGTGAAACCGTAGGCGTTATCGCAGAATCTATTGATAGGAAATTGGACCCACGCCAAGTGGGAGAGGGGGGATCGTCGTAGACGGTAGGTAAGGGACTGAAGTGAGCGCTTTTCTGAACCCCTCATCCGCCCTACCGGCACCTTCTCCCCATGGTGAGAAGGTTTTATCTCGCCTGGGAAAGTGATTGAATCATCAACCTTGGGCAAATATACCAGTTTTTATGAATGAAATGGCAGGAAGAAAAAATAAGAATTACCACTCCATTCAGCTATCTAATTTTTGAGGTGATTTATAAAAAAATTGAAACCTCAGCCGAAATGCACAGAAACCTTAAGGGCCTCCTCTTCCACAGGCCGGTGAGCCACTTCCATCGCCAGATTGATGTCTTCGATCGGGTATCGGTGACTGAGCAACGGAGAGACATCGATCTTCTTTTCATGGATCAGTTCCAGGGCTTCCTGAAATGAAGAGGAGCCTGGTTCGTCTTGTGCCCCATAGGTGGTCACCGCACGAACTCTTTTCTTGAAAAACTGAGCGAAACTGAAAGGAATGTTCTCATCCACCGAGGGCAGTCCAAACCAGTGAACTTCTCCGTCCAGTTGAACCGCCTCCACCGACTGAAGCAAGGTCTGAGACTGACCGACGGCTTCCACCACATAATCCGCACCGAGTCCCTGGGTGAGGTCGAGTACCACAGGCATAAGATCCTCCCTTCCTGCATTGATACAAACATCGGCTCCATATTTTTTGGAAACCTTGAGTCTGGCATCGGAAAGGTCGGAAACGATGATTTTGGAAGCTCCGGCACGTTTGATGAGGTAGGTCCAGAAAAGTCCTGCGGACCCCTGGCCGATCACCACCGCTGTCTTTCCCTGAATCTCCCGGGGATGTTTTTTCATGGCATAGATCACTGTCCCAAACTGCTGGGCCATCATCATCTCGGGGCGAGACACTTCGGAGTTTGGAAGAGGAAGGCAGTATTTTGCTTCAATCCGCTGATACTCATTGAATCCTTCACAGGTGGTGGTGTTGGGAAATGTCAGCACATGGGTCCCCTCCGGAAGATGTTCCGACTGGCTTTCCACCACCTGACCGATGCCTTCGTGCCCTGGATAGCCATGGGGACAGGGAAGTTCATATTCCATCAGAGCACCCATCTTCACCCGATGCAGATCGCTTCCGCAGATCGAAGCCATCTCCGTCTGCACCCTGACCTTTCCAGGTTGCAGAGGACCCATCTCAATTTCGTCACATTCCATCCGGCCTATTTCCACCAGCCTGGCACTTCTCATTTTACTCATGTTTCTATTCAGGATTGATTCGGTTAAAGACACGATAGAAGAACATAAAATGATGATCAATTGAAGATCAAATTATTACTACTGAAATTTTTCGGTGACTTTTTCATTCTTTCAAGTTAACGTTGCCTGCTTTCTTGAAGGGATATTTTTTTATTCGAATTCAAACAATTCAAAAAAAGGAATAGTTACTATGGCATTCACCCACTATCAACAGATTAGAGATCAGGAACTTCCATCAATGGAAATTGATAATGTGAAGGCGTTTTTGAAAGACTTTTCTGTTTCCGAGGACACGGATAAGCCTATCACCAGCGGCCTTTTCCGACTCGAGGCAGGAGAGTCACTGGAATACACCTATACCTATCATGAAATGAAATTGATCGTGGACGGGAGTTTTATCATCCAGGATGAAAGCGGTCAGAAAGTAACAGCAAAACCGGGAGACCTGTTTTATTTCCCCAAAGGAAGTGCGATCACGTTTTCTACTCCCGACTTTGGAGTAGGCTTCTTCTGCGGACAAAGAGGCGAGGACGAAGCTTAATCAGGAAGCAAGCCTGGAGGAAACCATATTTTGCAGAACCTTCCAGGCGGCTTTCAATGCATCCGGGTTGGCTTTGCCCTGACCAGCGATATCGAAAGCGGTTCCATGTGCGGGAGTGGTGACAGGAACCGGAAGTCCTCCGAGCACGGTCACACCATGATCGAATCCCATCAGTTTCATCGCGATCTGTCCCTGGTCATGATACATCGTCACGACGGCATCAAAATCACCCTTCTGTGCTCTGACAAAAACCGTATCGGCTGGATAAGGCCCCAGAGCATCGATTCCTTCCTCCTGAACACGTTTCACGGCAGGTACAATGATGTCTCCTTCCTCGGTTCCAAAGTTTCCTCCATCTCCGGCATGGGGATTGAGTGCCGCGACTCCAATTCTGGGATGTGAAAGACCCGTGTCCAGTAAGGTATGATGGGCCATTTTGACCGCATCCACGATTCCTTCTTCAGTGATCAGACCTGCTACATCCTTGAGGGGAATGTGAGATGTCACCCTTGTTGTCCAGAGGTTTTTGGTTGTATTGAGTTCACAACAATAACCTTGATGATCGAGTTCTTCGGCAACGAATCTGAGATCATCCTCATGGGTATTGCCTCCAAGGTGGAGGGATTTTTTGTTCATCGGCGCAAAGCAGAAACCATCCAACTCCCCTGATTTGCATAGGGCGGAAGCCCTGCGGAAGGAATCGAGTGCGTAACGGCCGCAGGTTTCACTTGCCTCTCCAACACTAACCACGTCCATTTGCAGTTCGGGGCCCTGGAGCATTCCGATTCTTCCCTCAGGAATTTCGCGGATATGTTCGACAACCGGTGCTTCTAAATCGACCCCGGCCACCTTTTTTCCGTTTTCAAAAAGGGATGGTTCTCCTATCAGGATTACCCGGTTGGGTTCTCCTACGGATCGTTCCTCGAGCAGTTTTGCGCAGAGTTCCGGGCCGATTCCGCTGGGATCACCCAACAGAAGGCCAAGGTTTGAATGGGGCATTTTGGATTGTTGAAAAGTTGTCAGTTTGTCAATTGCTTGAGATTCAATTAAGAGTTTGAGGAATCACCATTGTGTTTCTGACGACGGATCAGCAGGTCAAAAATCATTGGACCGCAGAGCCCGAGAACCGCCAAGACCAGGAAAAGAACCGCAAGTGGCTGGGTCAGGATCATCCACCACTGGCCATCAAACATCTTGAGCGAATTCTGAAGATTCGTTTCCACCATTTCTCCCAGAATGAATCCGACCGCAATCGGTGCAACAGCAAATCCATGGCGTCTGGCAAAAAAGCCGATCACTCCGAAAATCAGAACGATCCAGACATCCATCAGGGCCGAACTGAGCGAATAAGATCCGACCACAGCAAATGCGAAAACAATGGGCCAGAGTAGGGAAATCGGAACAAGGGAAATGCGGGCAAAAATTTTTGCTGCATAAAGTCCCATCACCAGAAACATGATGTTGGCCAAAATCATCGCTCCAAAGATCTGATAGACCTTGTCCACCTGTTCGGTAAACAGGTAGGGGCCTGGACGTAGGCCATGAACCATCAACCCGACGAGGATGATGGCCGTCGTTCCACTTCCAGGGATCCCTAGGACCATCGTCGGAACCATCGCTCCTCCTGTGGCGGCATTGTTTGCCGCTTCGGCACCTGCAATGCCTTCAATGGATCCTTTACCAAACTCTTCTTTATTCTTCGACCATCTTCGTGCTTCAGCATATCCGATCATCGAGGCCACAGTTGCCCCTTCAGCAGGAAGAATTCCGATGAAAGTTCCAATACCGCATGAACGTAGAATGGTCTTCCAGATTCTCTTGTAATCTTCACGGGACGGTAATTTCACCGCCTTCATGCCGATAGTACTGGTAAGCTGATTCGCTATTTTGGATTGAACCAGCAGTTCGGACATGGCAAACAGCCCGATGAAGACGGGCACGAAGGATAGCCCCTCATAAAGATCATAGTTGCCGAACATGAAGCGTTCGATCCCAGTGGTTGGTTCTGCGCCGATGGTAGAGACCCAGACTCCGAACACACCGCCGATCAGGTTTTTGATTGCACCTCCAGAACTGATGCTCGCCAGCATCGAAAGTCCAAAAAGGGTCAGTGCAAAATATTCCGGTGGTCTGAAATGATAAGCAACCCTTGCCAGCATGGGCGCTGCAATGCATAGCACGATCACGGAAAAGATCCCTCCGACCGTACTTGAAACCACAGCAATCCCGAGCGCCCGGCCTGCCTCACCGCGTTGAGCAAGGGGATATCCATCGAAAGTCGTTGCCGCTGCTGCAGAGGTTCCTGGAGTGTTGATCAAAATCGCCGTGATCGAACCTGCAAAAGTTGCGGAAACATAAATGGTGGAAAGTACTGTGATAGCATGTACTGGACTCATCGTCAGCGTGAACGGTAGCAACAACGCCGCTCCTGTTGTTGCTCCTATTCCAGGAAGTACTCCAATGACCACCCCGATGATCGTCGTTGCAAAAATCAGAAGCAGTAGGAACGGATCTAAAACAACCGAACCCATGGCTTGAAGCGCTTCCAGCATGATTATTTTGGTTTATCCGTAATACCAGTCCAGAAGAAGGCCGCGGGGAAAACGGATCTGCAGCACTTGATCAAAAAGAACGAAAATTAGAATCGGAGTTACCAGGGATGCGGAAAGAGCGACAAGTATGCGTTTTTCCCCCCAGAGGATACACATCAAAAACATCACCACAGCAATAGCAACAAAAAAATCTACCCCGGTTGTCATGCCATAGAAGATCACGAGCAAGATGATCGAGCCCCAGGTCTGGAAGGGTTCGAGCGGAATAGAATCCGGTGGTGACTGGTAAAACTGGTAAGTCAGCAACCCGACCAGGATCAGGTTGATGATCATTAGAAAGATTGGGAAAGCACGCGGTTGCATGCTGTCTCCAACGATCATCGGTGGTGAAAGATCCAACTGGAGAGAGAGGTAGATCACGATGAATGAGAACACCGTGATCACCCCTGGAACGATCAGGTCGCTGATTTTCATGGGATTTGGTGCTACGTCAAGAAGCACCCTGGAAGAAGTTTGAAAACTTCTATTTCATCAATCCCATTTCCTTCAGTGCAGGACCAAATTCTCCGACCATGGATCTGATCTGCTCTCCCCATGCTCCGGATGGCTGGGGCGAGGTGGTATCCAAACCGGAATTCATCAGATACGCCTGATAAAGAGAATGTTTCATCGCTTTCATCATCCCGGCTTCCATTTCTGCACGGCGGGCTTCCGAAACTCCTGCATGGGTCACAAATCCCCTGGTAGTTGAAAGCACCAGGTCGATCCCAAGCTGCTTGGCAGTTTTCGCCTTCGGAATCGGGGCCATGCCCTGATGGGCAAGAATCACGAGTGGACAGATGTCACCTGCCTCCACTGGAGCTGCTGCCTCAGATAGATTCAATGTTCCCACATCAATCGCACCTGCGACAAGCTGGGTCGCCAGTTCTCCACCACCCTTGAAGGGGATGTAAGTCGGCATCGGCTGTCCAAGACGCTTCGCCCAGAGGTAAACCGTAAGGTGGTCGATTGTTCCCGTTTGGGTTCCGCCGAATTTGATCTTATCGCCGTTTCTCATTCCCGCCACAAAGGCTTCCGGAGTTTTGTAGGGACTGGTCTTGCAGTTCACCATTAAAATCTGTGGATCATTTGTGCCACGGGCAATCGGAGACATATCATCAACGGTCAAACTGGTCTTTCCCTTGGCCATGGTGATCGCATGTCCTACGGTAAAGGTCATGATGGTATTGCCATCCGCCGGTCGGGTCTTGAAATAATTCATTGCCGCTGCGCCTCCACCTCCGCGCTTGTTGACCACGACCATATCCTGCTTCAGCGTTCTCCGTGTGCGGATCATCATCATCCGAGAATTGACGTCCGTTCCTCCACCTGCTCCGGCATGAGTGATGACTTCAATCGCCGGCTTCGCCAGTGTCATCACTGGAAACACCGAAAGCAACATGGCTCCAGCGAGCAACAATGACCCTGTACTTACAATTTTTTTTGCAACCTTCATTTCTCCATCTCCTGCATGGAAGGTTTAAAAAAGGCAACCTCTGATGAGGTGCTATTTGACTTTACGGCCTATTGAATACAATATACAAAAAATTTCGTCAACACTTTTTCTCTTTTTATGGAACCCATCAATCGGCAGCCCCTGGCAATCCAGGTTGCCTCACGAGTCCGGGATCTGATTGCTACCGACCAGTTGTCCCCGGGTACCCCTTTGAAAGAGGTCAGCCTCTGCGACCAGCTATCCGTTTCCAGAACACCGCTTCGGGAAGCATTGAAACAATTGATTGCTGAGGGTCTGGTAGAACAGATTCCATACCGTGGAGTGGTCGTCAGTAATCCCGATCTGTCAACGGTTGAGCAGATGCTGGAACTTCTGGGAGCACTTGAGGGGTTTGCAGGAGAAATGGCCTGTCAGCGTGCGACTCCAGAAGAGATCGAAAAGATCCGTTTGTTGACGAAGCAGATGCATGAATCCTACGAAAAAGAAGAACGGCTTCCTTATTACAAGATCAACCAATCAATTCATCGCTCGATCGTCGAGTTTTCCAAGAATGAAGAGCTGGTTCAGACCCATGAGAGACTCAACTCCCGGCTCTACCGCATCCGTTTTCTTTCAAATCGGCGAACCGACCGCTGGCACACGGCGGTTGAAGAACATGATGCCATTCTTCGAAACCTGGAAGAGCGTAAAGGGTTTGAACTCAGCAAGCTGTTGAGAGAACACTTGGGACACACTTGGACTAAAGTCAGGGATCTTTACGAAGTTCAAAACTAAGAATCGACAATAACTCAACTGATAAAAAATCATGAATCCTTCAGAATATATCTCAACCTACCGCGGAGTTTTTCCCATCGCCCCAACACCTTTTCTGGAAAACGGAGCCCTCGACCTGGATTCGCAAAAACGTGTCTTGGACTGCATGGTAGACCAAGGCGTGGATGGAATCTGCATCCTGGCGAACTATTCAGAACAGTTCTTGCTCACTGATGAAGAACGGGACACCCTGCTTGAACTCTGTTTAAATCACGTGGCCGGAAGGGTTCCAGTGATTGTAACCTGCAGTCACTTCAGCACCAGGGTTGCCAGAGAACGGGCAAGACGAGCAGAAGATTTCGGAGCAAAGATGCTGATGCTGATGCCCCCCTATCACGGCGCCGCATTGCGGGCAGATGAAAAGGGCATTTTCGAACATTTTGAGCAGATCTCAGAAGCGGTTTCCATTCCAATCATGATTCAGGATGCCCCTCTCAGCGGAGTCGCTCTTTCATTGGCTTTACTGGTACGAATGGCCCGGGAACTCAGTGGAGTAAGTTATTTCAAGATCGAAATGCCAGGAACGGCAGATAAATTGAGAGGACTGATTGCAGCAGGAGGAAACATCATTGAAGGACCCTTCGACGGGGAGGAATCGATCACCCTGATGGCAGATCTGGATGCAGGAGCCACAGGGACCATGCCGAGTGCAATGATCCCGGATTTAATCAAACCAGTGGTAGAGCATCACCTGGCAGGCAATAGGGACCAAGCCGCAGAACAGTATGGAAGGATTCTACCTTTGATCAATTATGAAAACCGGCAGTGCGGGCTTCGCGCCACCAAGGCCATCATGTTCGAAGGAGGAGTGATCTCCTCGGATACGGTGAGGCATCCCCTACCTCCCCTTTCTCCAGAAAGCCGGAAAGGACTGCTGGAACTTGCCAGAGCCCAGTACCCGGTTGCCCTCAACTGGGGGAAGTGAGGCCCTCAACATGAGTCATATCACATTTTTTGACTGCAAATCCTGAATTTCTGATTTATTCAATCCCAGTTCACTGAGTATTTCTGAAGTGTGTTCTCCTCGCCCAGGAGGATGCCTGGTGATACGACTTGGGGTTCGTGTCAGGTTCAGCGGCTGTCCGACCAGTCGGGTTTTGCCGAAGGTCAGGGATTCAGCCTGTTGGGCAATGCCCAGATGCTGAACTTGGGGATCCTCAAACACTTCATTGATTTGGTAAATCGGTCCACAAGGTACTTCCCTTTTTTCAAAAAGCTCAACCCATTCACGGCTGGTTTTTTGGAGGGTCACTTTTTCGATTTCCTGATTCAGCAAGTCACGATTTTTGGAACGTGATGGACTGTCAATGAATTTAGGATTTTCCAGCCATTCCGGCTTTCCAAGGGTTTCCGCAAAGCGTACCCAGATCGTTTCTCCCGCCACCGCGAGGTTGATTGCCCCGTCTGCGGTTTTAAACACCCCTGTGGGAATGCTGGTGGGATGATTGTTCCCGGCTTGCCCTGGAACTTCTCCTGCACAAAGCCAACGTGCTGCCTGAAAGTCTAGCATGAAAACCTGTGCCTGAAGCAAAGAGGTATGCAGCCACTGGCCTTCCCCCGAATGTTGACGTTCCATCAAAGCGAGCAGGATACCCTGAGCACAAAAAAGCCCTGCGGTGAGATCCGCAATCGGAATTCCAACCCGCATCGGCCCCCGACCCGGTTCTCCGGTGATCGACATTAGTCCGCCCATGCCCTGTGCTATCTGGTCGAAACCAGGCCGTTCCGAGTAGGGCCCATCCTGGCCAAAGCCTGAAATGCTGGCAAGGATGATTCCGGGATTGCTGATTTTCAGACTTTCATAATCGATTCCGAGCCTTTTTTTGACATCAGGACGGTAATTCTCCACCACCACATCCGATTTTTTAACCAGCTTCATGAACAAGGCACGACCCTCGTCATTCTTGAGGTTGAGGGTCAAGCTGCGCTTGTTGCGATGCAGGTTCTGGAAATCAGGCGTCTCCCGTGATGCTCCCAGAGCTCCATCCGCTTCCAGGCTGGCCGGAAGTTCGAGTTTGATGACGTCCGCCCCCCAGTCTGCCAACTGCCTCACCGCCGTCGGTCCTGCACGTACCCGAGTCAGGTCAAGCACACGAATTCCGGCCAGCACCGTAGAGGCCAACGATTCCTTATCCATTCTTATTCTCCAGTTTTCTCTATAATTTTACTCAAACAGATTCTTTTTCTGCTTGAGGTCTTCCCCACTGGACTATAAAAAACTCTTTCAAACAGAATAACAAGAAGCAACATTCAGATTGTCCATCAGAAAAATCCGAGCAGATTTCGAGCCCTCGAAGGCTCATGGTCCAGGGACACCAATCCATTTCCAAGAGATATAAACATGAAAGAGACTTTGCGTCAACGAATCGGAGTCGATGTCGGCAGAAGGGTTTCAGCAGAAGAAGCCGTCAATTGGGCAGTTGAGAATGAGGTTTATTATTTTGACATCCAAACCGATATAGCACCCAACGCTCTCGAAAGTTTCGACGAATCTCGCTGCAGTAAGATCCGAGAAAGCTGTGAAAAACATGGGCTGCATCTGGGACTGCACACCCTCTCTGGTGTGAATATCGCCGAGATCTCTCCCCACCTTAGGGAAGCCACCGATGCGTACCTCCGAAACTATATCGACCTCTCAGTGAAACTCGGTGCAGAATGGATCGTGGTTCATGGAGGTTATCACTTCACCAACTGCCAAAAAATCCGTAAAGAGGCGAGCATCGACCGCTTGAAAAGAGCTGTTGAATACGCTGATAAACAAAACGCACTGCTTCTATTGGAAAACCTCAATGGGGAACCCGAACTGGCAGAAGTGCACTACATGCCCGATAACCTGGAAGATACCCTATACTACTTTGAACAGATTCAATCTCCCCACCTGAGATGGTCGTTCACCATCAACCATGCCCATTTTGATCCGATCGGCATCTCCGGATTCGTAAAAGGCATGGACATGAGCCTCTGTGAAGAAGTTCGGGTCGCAGACAATAACGGAGAATATGAAATCCACATGAAACCCGGAACCGGAAATGTTGATTTCGGGGAAATGTTCCGCCTCATCGAATCCAGCGGATTTCAGGGACATTACATGAACGGCTACGGCAGCCTCGATGATATGCTGCTGGGGCGGGAGTACCTGTTGGAAAAGGCTGAAGAGGAGGGAATTGAACTCAACCCTTAACCTGAAATCAGGGTGGGTTGAACATTCTCAACAAAAAGGATCTGTTCGAGATCTTGAAAAATAAGAAACCGGCACTGAATATTAGAGCGCTTTGGCGCCGATGTCGGTGCGGTATTGTTTTCCCTTAAACTTAATTTCTTTCATCAGTTTGTAGGCACGGTTCCGGGCCTGTTCGATGTCTTCTGCCTGAGCAGTGACTCCTAAGACACGCCCCCCGGAGGTCACCAGGGTCTCTTCCTGCAGCCGGGTACCGGCTTGAAAAATTTGGGTCCCGATTTCTGAATTTTCCGGAAGTTCGATCGCTAAGCCTTTGGTGGGAGGCCCAGGGTATCCAGGAGCCGCGGCAATGACGCAAACCGAGGCCTGGGCTTTCCATTTCAGTTCCATCTCCGCAAGTCTTCCGTCACAAGAAGCAAGCAGGATTTCGAGCAGGTCGTTTTCAAGCAGGGGGAGGACCACCTGTGCCTCAGGATCCCCAAAACGTACATTGAATTCCACCACTTTCGGTCCTGATTCATCAAGCATCAACCCCGTGTAGAGCAATCCACGAAACGGATGGCCTTCCGCAACAAGACCTTTTGCCAAGGGTTTCAGGATCTGTCGATGAATCTCCGGAAGCCATTGTTCCAGGTGGGGCACGGGTGAATAGGCTCCCATGCCTCCGGTATTCGGTCCACGGTCTCCATCGAAGATCGGCTTATGATCCTGCGAGGGAACAAGGGGAAGGACGGTTTCTCCATCGACAAAAGCGAGTACGGTCATTTCTTCACCCTGGAGAAATTCCTCGACCACCACCTTTTGTCCTGCTTCTCCAAACACACTCTGACGAAGGGAATCATCCAAAGCTGCTTCCGCCTCCTCCAGGGTATCTGCTACGGTAACTCCCTTACCCGCCGCCAAACCATCAGCCTTGATCACAAGGGGGGCTCCCTTTTCACGGATGTACTCCAGGGCTTCGCCAAAATGGGTGAATTCCTGAAATTTGGCCGTAGGAATCCCATGGCGTTCCATCACCGCCTTTGCATGAGCCTTACTACCTTCAAGCAGTGCAGACTGACGGTCAGGACCGTAAACTTTTAGCCCGCGTCGCTTGAATTCATCGACAATACCCAATACCAGAGGTTCCTCTGGCCCAACTACCGTCAAACCGATCTGTTGAGATTCAGCAAAGTTAGCCAGTTCTTCCAATTGATTGACTTTTAGGGGAACGCATTCCGCCAGATCAGCAATACCAGGATTCCCCGGTGCACAGAAGATTTTTTCAGCAATTGGACTTTGGTTTAGTTTCCAAACCAGAGTATGCTCCCGTCCTCCTCCACCGACCACCAGGATTTTCATCTTTTATTCTTGTTAGAATGTTTTGGCTTCTTCTCTCACAAGGGGGAGTCCTTCTCTGGAAATCCTTTGGATGGTTTGAGGAAGCAATTCATGCTCCAGCAAATGGATCTTTTCTTCCAGGGATTCCAGACTTTCTCCAGGTTCAATGCTCACACGTTTCTGGGCAATGACCGGTCCGGTATCAACTCCCGCATCGACAAAATGAACCGTTACTCCGGTTTCCTGGACTCCTGCCCGAAATGCGTCACCGATTCCATCCTTTCCGGGAAAGTCCGGTAGCAGTGAGGGATGAAGGTTGATCATCCGACCCTGCCAAACCTGAAGTAGGGTTGGACCAATGATTCGCATAAACCCCGCTAGAACGACAAGATCGGCCCGGTATTTTTCGAGCTGCCGCAGAATCTCGGATTCGTAGTTCTTTT
>NYUB01000159.1 GCA_002683785.1 Deltaproteobacteria bacterium | reverse complement strand
GGTATAAATCATGTTAAAACTTCACAAGCTGTTGATATTAAAACATAATTTACGAAAAAATGAGACAAATAGCAAGTGTTGATTTTAAAAAAAACGTTTATTTTCAGTTGTTTATTTAAAGAAGACTTTTTACGAGTTCATCAATTTTTAATTAGATGAAAACCATATTCCTGTTCAATCAGCAAAAATAATTCGGTTGGCTCACGTTTTGGAATGGCAAATGTGACTTGTTTACCAAAGGCGCTTTTAGCAATACCTGTTTTCTCAAAAGATCCATCAGTTTTTTTGATGTATCCTTGAAAATCGAAAAGAAAAGTCGATTTCAGTTCATAAATGAGATCCTCTTTCTGCAAATTGGCTGAGATACGTACCCAGATATTTCCTGGATTTCCTTGAAGGCCAGTAGGAATGTCTTTTCCCCAAGACAAAAATAATGTTTCCTGTCCTCCCACCTGTTCAATCGTAAGTTGACGTGAAGGATCCACGAAATACTTAACCTCTGGAAGTATCCCCGCTGACTCGGCTTTGATGGTTTGATAGCTTAGGATCAGGGAAGCGAAAGCCAGGAACAGGAATAATTTCCTAACTTCCACTAACAACATGAACAACACACGAAATGGTTTTTTAGAAGCTTTTTTATGGAAGCAAAATGGTTGAACCTGTGGTCCTGCGGGACTCTAGCGCTTCATGTGCCTGGCGTGTTTCTGAAAGCGAAAAGCTGCGGTTGATAACGATTTGTACCCCACCGGAGAGGACGACTTCAAAGAGTTGATTTGCTGCATCCTCAAACAGCTCTCTACTGGCTATATGGGTCGCCAGGGTCTGCCTTGTAAAAAAAAGGGAGCCTTTAGTTCCCAGCATTGCCGGATTAAAAGGTTCCACTGGACCTGAGGCATTGCCAAAACTGACCAGTTTCCCAAAAGCGGCCAAGCAGTCAATGGAACTCATAAAGGTCTCTTTGCCGACTGAATCATAAACAACAGGTACCCCTTTTCCTTCTGTGATTTCACGGACCCGTGAAACGATGTTCTCTTCTCGGTAGAGAATCGTATGAGTACAACCATATTTTCTTGCAAGATCTGCTTTTTCTTCAGAACCAACACAACCGATCACTTCCGCCCCGAGATGTGAAGCCCACTGGCATAAGATCAGGCCGACTCCTCCAGCTGCTGCATTGACCAGGATCGTTTCTCCTTTTTGCACCACATGCGTCCTGCGAAGCAGATACATGACGGTCATTCCTTTGAGCATCATTGCCGCAGCACTTTGATCTTCGATGCCATCAGGAAGGATTACCAGTTTTTCAGCATTGATCGTCCGGCGTTCACAGTAGGCTCCTAACTGCATCGCATAAGCAACACGTTGGCCCGGTTTGAAATTTTCCACCCCCTCACCGGTTTCTTCAATCACCCCGGCTCCTTCCATACCCAAGATTTTAGGAAGTTCCAACGGGTAAAGACCACTTCTCTGATAAATATCGATAAAATTCAATCCCACTGCAGTATGGCGAAGCAGAACTTCTCCAGGTCCAGGACGTCCCACAGGAGTTTCTTCCCAACGCAGTACTTCAGGTCCACCGTTCTCATGAATTTGTATGGATTGATTCATCGTTTCTCCTTTCTAAATTAATTTTCGGTTGATCTATTCAATAAGCCCTAGGGTCAAAGTTTAATGCATTTTTTTCATGCGGATGCATCGAGCCAGCATTGGCTGATAAAAACGATAACCCTGGTTTATTTTTTCACTGAGTTTCATGAATTGTGCTTTCAGAAGATCTTCTATTTTTTCAAAACGAACAGTGCGTGAATGATCAAAGCGCAACATTTCGTCTTTGTAATCATCAAACTTTTGATAATCGAAATGGACCTGATAATGTTCCTGTGTTTCTTCGGTCCATCCCGAAAATGAATCCCGGGCCTGGTTCAGTGCATGCTGAGCGAGTTCCCGCACTTCGGTTTCATCTTCCACAGGAGCGTCCAATTCAAAACAAGGCCCTTCAGCCATTGGTTCTGCAACATAAATGACGCCTCCTGGTTTCGTCACTTTTAACGCGTCTGAAATTGCCTTGGATAGGCATTCTTCAGGAATGTGATGAATGGAATTAAAAAACACCGATGCATCAAAACAGGATTCTTTGAAAGGCAGGTTTTCTCCAACCCCCAAAAGGAATCGGCATCCTGATCTCAGATGCTTTGAAGCACGACACATTTGATCTCTGCTACATTCTATTCCTGTGACCTTCGCACCTCGTTTACTAAGAGCCAAGCTCACTTCTCCTCCACCTGAACCAATATCGAGTATGGTACCATCCTCAAGGTTCAGGTGTTTGGACAGAATTGAAAGATGCTGTTCAGCCGTACTCATCGAAACAAATTGAAATGATTCACAAAAGAAAAGTGCTCTAACTCTGCAACAATGTCATTGCAAAATGGTGGACTTGACTACCATCTTGTACCACGGTCATTTGATTTGGTAACCATGAAATTTATGGAGGCCTCCTGTATTACGGGCATTGCTTGGAGATTTATTTGAAGCGGGAAAATACTTTTGGATTTTCTGTGTCCCGTATTGATTGTGTACCACCTGGAAGAAACCTTTGGATTCTGTACTGATGATTTGAATGGGCTTTTCTTTATCGTTGATTCCTTCTTCTCGTTGATTTTGCCATTGTTGAATCTGTTCTTTACAAGGAGTTTTTTTAGCAGGATTGGAAACTTTACTGCACTTCCCTGAAAGCAACTGCCAAATGGTAGTGTTGCTGGAACGCAGACTTTGTTCATTCCAGTGAGTCAAATCTAAAGCTTTCGTATGGCTTCCCAGAATCAAACACATAAAGAAGAATCCATGCCATAACTTCCATGTTCTATTTTTTGTCATTCCATTGTTCCTCATTTTCCAAAACTCCTTCCTTAATTATTATAAAACATCGTATTTTACACAAGAAATATCAATCCAATCAGTCTAAAGCTTCAAGGTTAGATAACGTTTCACCATACCTTTTGAAAATAATCCAGAATTTGGAAAGGATGGTTGAACTTGAATGGATGATATGACAACGATAGAGTTTTGCAGTTTCAAATACGAAGCTTGTGCTCCTGAATAAAATTTTTGAACCATGATCAAAAGACTTCAAAACCCTCTTGAACTGGTAATCAGCCTTAAAATGCTGAATGTTATTTCACTTTCCGATGAAGAATCGGAAAAGCGGATCGAAAAGATTGTTTCCAAACATTTGGGCAAGAAGTATGACGAATTTGAACCTACTGCAGATCAGCAACTCGAATCACTAGACGACGACGAGAAAGTGCAACTGACTCGTCAAAGCTTGTTAAAGTTGCAGGATGAAGAGGATTCCACCAAAAAAGAAATCCTGCTCATGTTTGAAGAAATCATCTTTGCAGATGAAGAAGTCCTCTCGTCGGAACGAACTTTTTATGACATCGCAAAAAGGTTGCTGCAGGTCAACACCTATGAAATCGAACCCAGTGTCGAACTATTCGAATACCTCAATGTCCTGAATTATGTTTCCAGTTCTGATTTTGCCAGCATTGATGAATTTGCAGAAATCTGGATCAAATATATGGGTCCGGATATACGTGTTTATTACAACGAAGCCTACCAGAATCTGAAGGATCTTGACCTGGAAACCCAAATCCATAAAGTCGGAGGAGATCTTAGGAAACTTCAAAACATTGATGAACAGCAGAAAATCAGCATCCGGACGATGGTGGAGGAAATCATTTTTTCGGATGACGAATTCACCGAGGAAGAAAAAATCGTTTATGAACTCCTCCTGGAAAACCTCGGAGTAGAACCAGGCATTGAACAAACTGAATCTAGTTCTGGCACCTTCCAATTACTGAATAATATCGAACAGAGTCGACTGTTCAACAACTTCATCAACATTGTCATCATCCTAACCGGCATCATCGTCGGGGTTGAAACCAGTGAAGAGATTGTCCAGAGCAATCCAGCACTGTTTCATTTCATCGATCTTTCGATCAAATACATTTTTTTCATCGAAATTCTGATTCGATTTCTCCCCAATTGGAACAAACCAATATCGTTTTTATCAGATGGCTGGAATGTTTTCGACAGTCTATTGGTGATTGGTTCCTTTCTCCCATTCGGCTCCTACCCCTTCGTGTTGAGGATTTTACGCTTATTACGATTCACAAGGATTTTCAGACAGATTCCACAATTACGCATCATAGTGGTTTCTCTTCTACAAAGCACCAAACCGATCGGATTTGTGGGAGTACTTCTGCTTTTGTTGATCTACATCTATGGAGTTATCGGAACAACAGCCTTTTCCAAAAATGATCCTGTACATTTCGGAGAACTCCCGATCACCATGATTTCACTTCTTCGTGCCGCCACGTTTGAGGACTGGACGGACTTGATGTACATCCAAATGTACAGTTGTGCTGAATATGGCTACGGAGACCACCCCGAACTGTGTACTGAACCATCAAAAATGCCTTTCACTTCGGTGTTTTATTTCGTCAGTTTCATCATCATCAGTGGACTGGTGATCCTCAACCTCGTTATCGGAGTCATCATCCAAAGTATGACCGAAGCCAAAGGCAGTTTGGAAAAAGAAGAAGAACTCAAGAAAACCATCAAAAATATCGATTTCATCGTAAAAAAAATCCGTGCACGGAAATTTGAAGAAATGCTTGATAAAAAGGATCATGATTCCTGAAACACCTTCCGCAATTGCACCTAAATTCTTCCAAGAAAAAACAACCTATGATTAATATGGAATCTCTGGAAATGGTTCAAAACTCTGTTTTTGGAAACCAATTCGCAAAACCTCTTTATGATACCTATTGTTTTTCCAACATCCCAAGTACAGTAAAAAAAGCCCTGGGTGTCGACTTCCTCCAACCCCTTCCAGAAAAAATTCTTTCCGGAATGCCTCAGAAATTTGAAAAAGTCATTCTTTTCTACCTCGATGCGTTTGGCTGGAAAAATATGGAACGGCATCTGGAGGTTCACCCTTTCCTCAGACGTTTTGAACGTGAAGGAACGATTTCCAAACTGACCAGTCAGTTTCCATCGACAACGGCTCCCCACGTGGTGAGTATCCACAGCGGTTTGCCTGTTGGAGAAAGTGGGATTTATGAATGGTTCATGTATGAACCTAAAGTGGATTCGATCATTGCCCCGCTCTTATTCAATTTTGCCGGTTCAGAAGAAAGACATACTCTGCAAAAAGCTGGATTGGAACCCAGGGATTTTTTCCCTTCCAGCAGTCTTTACGATGAACTGAAACGTGAGGCGGTTTCCTCTTATGTATATCAGAGTCGGGATTATACCCCCTCACCGGTCACTGAGTATGCTTTTCGTAATTCCAGCGTCCTTGGTTTTACCAGCTTTTCAGAAGCATGTGTCGCACTTTCAAGGGATTTGAAAGCCAATCATGGACCTGCTTATCATTTCGTCTATTATGATAAAATTGACAGCATTGGGCATCAGTATGGCCCGGATTCAGAATTCTATACCTCAGAAGTCCGAAACTGCCTGAACATTCTGGAAGAGGAACTCCTTCCCAGAATCGGTTCCCAGAATGGCAAGACGTTGATTTTAATTACAACGGATCATGGTATGTCTCCAACGAGTCCTCACAACACCTTCTATCTCAATCTGGAAGTCCCTGATATTGTCCCAATGTTTGCTACTTCAAAAAACGGCAAAGCACTTGTACCCGCTGGAGGATGCAGGGATTTTTTCCTCCACATCCAACCGGACAAACTTGAGAATGCCATTCAGATATTGGAGGAACCCCTGGATGGAAAAGCTGAAATCCATAAAGTCAGCACTCTGTTGGAAGAAGGATTTTTTGGAAATCAAATCTCGGACAACCTGATTTCCCGAGTTGGCAATCTTGTCATCCTCCCATACCTCGGTGAATCGGTTTGGTGGTACGAACAAGGTCGTTTTGAGCAGAAAATGTTAGGACATCATGGTGGACTAACGAGGGAAGAAATGGAAATCCCACTGCTTGCCCTCAGTCTTTAGCTTTAAAAAAATCATTAAGAGCCTGCAAAATACGATGCGCATCACAATCGTGGGCGGTGGTCCTGCAGGCCTTTATCTCGGATATCTTCTCAAACGGGACCTTCCTGATTACTCCATTGATATTTTTGAACAAAATCCTCAAAACAGCACTTGGGGATTCGGTGTGGTATTCAGTCACAGTGCGCTAGATTTTCTTAAAAAAGACGATCCTGAAACCTATCAACGTTTACTTCCTGAAATGGAAACATGGGTTGACCTGAAATTGGATCTTCTGGGTGAAAAGATCGTTCTGGATGGGATCGGTTTCGCATCGATTGGGCGTTTGAAACTGCTGCAGATTCTTGGAGAACGTCTGGCAGAGATCGGTGTAGTCCCAAAATATTCAACCTCACTGAACAACCTGAAACAACTTCAGGACCGGGATTTAATTATTGGTGCAGACGGCTTGAATTCGATGGTGCGGGAAGCCTCAGGTTTTCTTTTTGAGATCGACCTGTTGTCAAATTTCTTCGCATGGTACGGAACACGGAAAACTTTTAGTTCACTAACCCAGACTTTTCGCAACAGCCCATGGGGCCCTTTCAATGCCCATCATTACCGGTATTCACCCGAGATGAGTACATTCATCATCGAAACTGACCGAGAAACCTGGGAGCAGTCTGGGTTTTCCAGAAAATCGGAAATGGAACGAATCCAAGTCTGTGAAAAGATCTTTGAAGATGTGCTCGATGGAGAACCTCTTATCAGCAACCATTCGATTTGGAGAAATTTCCCTATCCTACGATGTAAAAATTGGTGCAGCGGAAACAAAGTCCTCATCGGCGATGCACTCCACACCGCTCATTTTTCCATCGGGTCCGGAACCCGTCTCGCCTTGGAAGATTCCCTTGCACTGGCACGTTCTCTCAAGGATCACGGAACAGATCTTCCATCTGCACTAAAAACATTTGAACTGGAACGCAAACCGATTCTGCAGAAATTGGTGGATGCTTCTCTACAAAGTGCTCATTGGTATGAAAATTTTGCAGAAAACATGAAGCTTCCTGCTTTGGAGTTTGCACAAACTTACCTGGCACGTGCAGGACGCATAGATGAAGAACGCATGCGAATCAATTCTCCGATTTTCATAGCAGAACTTGAACGTTACCGTTCAAAATCCCTTAAGTCATCCTAAACTTAATCAACTGGCGTTGAAAATTGAACTCAAAATCCAATGGATCTGATCTTGAAAACATGTTTTTCCCCTTCCGTAATCCTAAAATTCATTCCAATCAAATGTAAATGGGGTTTTTTGTTTAATAGACAAAAATCTCCAGGTTTGATGGCATGATCCTCCTGATAAAAGCAATTTATATAGTCCCCCTTGGTTCTCCTGCACAACCTTGGATTGAACCTTTTCATGCAAGACACAGCATAAAAGAAAAAATGAGTTCAGCAAAATATACAAAGTCTTTATGATTTCGTGATATCATGCCTTAATATTTTCATCCTGATACAACAAATCAACCATGACTCAGCAAGTAATCATCACGGTCAATCGTGATTCCAATGAACGCGAACGGATCTTCAATGCTCTCGAACCATTTCAGTCTATGTTCCGGATTTTTCAAAGTGAAACAGCAGCAGAAGCTGATGATGAAATCAGCAACATGGTTGAAAATGAGGAGAGTCTAGCATTAGTCATCTGTGATGAAAGTCTGCCACTTGACTCGGGGGTCTCATTTTTGATGAAACTTGATCAGGATTCCATGACGCGTAAAGCACACAAACTTCTGATCATGCATGAACCAAATTTTGATACTCTTGTTCAGGCAATCAATCAGGGAAAACTGGATTATTGCCTGATTCCACCCTGGAATGAAGAAGAATTAGCCTCTACCTTACGTCAGGAACTAACAGACTTCGTCATCGATTATGCTCCAGAAAAATTAAAATACGCCAGTATTCTGGATCACGAACGTATCCTCGGCCATATGCATGAAGGTGGTTTGACTTCTTGGGATCATCACGGTTGAAACCATGAAATACCTGATACCTCTTGCTATCCCCATTACCCTCTGGCTCACACCACCTGAAATGATGGGGCTTTCCGATTTGACCCTGGTTCAACATCGGATGCTGATGATTTTCAGTCTTGCCGTTCTCTGTTGGATCCTTGAACCGATTCCGATATTTGCCACCTCGGTTTTCTTGATTTTTATGGAACTGCTTCTGGTTTCAAACAAATCTGTGATTTGGCTACGCCAGGGTTTTGAGGAAAATCAGTTGGGAGTGTTACTGCCTTATGAGGAATTATTAAAATCTTTTGCCTCACCCATCATCATGCTTTTCCTGGGAGGATTCTTCCTCGCCATTGCTGCTACCAAATATCGACTCGACCGCAACCTGGCCAGGGTATTGCTGCGTCCATTTGGAAACAATCCCCGTTTTGTGATGTTGGGTTTGATGCTGATCACTGCCGTCTTCTCCATGTTCATGAGCAATACGGCAACCACGGCTCTCATGCTGGCCATCCTCGCCCCGGTACTGAATCTTTTTCATCCTGAGGATCCGGCACGCGTTGGTTTTATTCTTTCAATTCCACTGGCAGCTAACATCGGAGGAGTGGGCACTCCCATTGGAACTCCCCCGAATGCAGTCGCGATGAAATACTTGACCGGAGACAACGCAATCAGCTTTTCTGAATGGATGACCTTTGGTATCCCTTTCGCACTTTTGCTTCTTAGCGTTACCTGGCTTTTATTGATTTTTTTCAATCCTCCTCGTGAACGACACATGAACCTCATCATCGAAGGAAGTTTCATGTCGAGTTGGAAAGCATGGGTCGTCTATTTTATCTTTGCTTCCACCATTTTACTCTGGCTCAGCGGCAAATGGCATGGCCTGAACAGTTATGTGGTTGCAATGCTTCCTGTTTTCGTTTTTCTGGCAACCAGGATTCTCACCAAGGATGATCTGAAATTACTGAGTTGGGATGTGCTTTGGCTTATTTCAGGAGGAATTGCACTGGGTTATGGCCTTGAGGAGACAGGACTGAGTCGGGTCTTGATTGAGCAGGTGCCCTTTTCGCATTTGGATCCATTGCTGATCGTGTTCTCAGCCACCGTCCTCGCCTTGTTGATGTCTACCTTCATTTCCAACACGGCGACAGCAAATCTGCTGCTTCCACTGATGGCAGCCTTGGGAAGCAGTGAACCAGGACTTCAAGCTCTTGGCGGAGAAATGATGTTGATCATCGTCGTGACTTTTTCCTGCTCCTTTGCCATGGCCCTTCCTGTCAGTACCCCTCCGAATGCAATGGCTTTTGCAACAGGGCTACTTCCTAGTTCAATCCTCCTCAGGATGGGAGCACTTGTCTCTCTGCTTGGTCTGGGATGCGCCTATCTGCTGGGCTGGACTTTAAAACAAGTGGGCTTCTATTGACTGTAGGCAGGAATCCTTCCTGTGAACTGAAGATGCTTCGACTGGCTCCTTCTTTCCAGTGATTTTACAGATCACTCAGAGCCAGTTGGAAAATTCTTTTTCAAATTCTTTTCGAAAAGCATAAGCCCTGGTGCTGGTATCCATGGAAACATCATTCCAGGTCACCACGCTTCCTTTTGATACATCTCTGAGAACCTTGACCTGATGCGCCAGTCCAAGGGGAACCGCTCCTTTTTTCAAAGAAGTGGATGCTGGCAGTAATTTACCCCAGACCGTATAACCCCCTTCACCATCGAGGGTGTCTCCAGGATGCAGATCGCGCTTGGCCGTCGAAGCAACATCAGCAACCCAATTTTGAGCGACTCCGGTAGCCTCTTGTCGTATAGCAACGCTGGCCACACTCATTCCCACTTCCAGACCAATCAGATGCCACCGCTTGTATAGGGTAAAGTATTTCCCACTTGGATCCGTATGAGCGTTATATTCTTCAAAGCAATTCTTGATGTATTCGGTTTCTGCCTCTACGGTAACCCAGACTCCCATACGTATATCATAGTCAATGGGGGTTCCATCAGGTTGAAGGCTTGAAATCACTTCAACCATCCCTTTTTTTTCAAGCACCCCCCCTTCGTTTCTGGGTCGGGTGATCGAAGGAATATCGGCAATGCTTCCAGGGGGATAAAGCAGTCCATCCGATGGAACGGTTAATCCTGTTGCGTTCGCTACGGCCGTACTTTCAATAGCAGGCTTGGAACCATCAAGGAAACTGTTGAACATTTTCGGATTCAACCCACCACGCTGGGCCTGTTCAGGAGTCAATCCATAGTGCTCCCAGACGGTTTCAGGAGTGCTTTCGCTGAAGTGAGGGAGCCATTTGTGGCCTCGACCTGCTGCCACCACAGGAAAACCACAAGTACGTGCCCAGTCCACCAGATCGCAAATCAAAGCAGGCTGATCACCAAATGCCAGGGAATAGACGACTCCAGCAGATGTCGCACGCTGAGCCAGTAACGGTCCACAGAATGCGTCAGCCTCCACGGTGACGTTGACAACATGCTTGCCATTCGCAAAGGAGGCCAAGATATGTTCGACCGCATCCGGTGGAGAACCAGTCGACTCCACCACGACATCGATGGCCGGATGCTTGACCAGTCCTTCCCAATCATCACTGACATAGGTGGTCCCATCTCGGATTGCATCATCCAAGGAAGTGGAAGAAATATTGGATTCGGACCAGCCGACCTTTAAAAGGTTGGAACGCGCACGAGAAGGAGACAAATCAACTACTCCTGCAACACTTACCCCTGGAGTTTGCGGCACTTGGCTCAGGTACATGGAACCAAACTTCCCTGCACCTATCAAACCGACTCTGACCGGCTTATTCTGCTCGGCACGTTTTTGCAACTTTTGGAAAAGACTCATATCACAACAATTTGCTTGAAGGATGATCAGCTTCGAAAACTATAATAACATGGAACTGCGGAAAAACTTCTGAAGCATATACAGCACTGATAACACTCATCTGATTTTTTATCCATTGAATATTGGGTTACTCAACTCCAGGCAGATTAATGAGATAGTCTAATTTACTTTATTACGAACTCATACAGAGAGAAATCTTTTCCAAATCCGTTAAAACAACCCTCTACTGAAGGATCAAATCTTCCCACCACTTTTCAAATATATTTTTACGATCCAATGAAACCAATTGTCCAAGTTTGGGAGTCATCAATTCCACACCATATTTTGAAGAATATTTGACACTCTCCTGAATTGGATCGTACCAGTTATGAATGGATAGGTTGAACATCCCCCAATGGATTGGAATCAGAATTTTCCCTTGAAGATCCAAAAATCCTTGAATTGCTTCTTCAGGCATATTGTGAACTTCACGCCATCGTTGATTATATTGACCACTGTCCATGAAAACCAAATCGAATGGACCATGCTTTTTTCCAATCTCTTTGTAATGGACGTCGTAACCGGAGTCCCCACTGAAATAAAAATTATTGTTTCCTGATTTGACGACCCAGGAAGCCCAAAGTGTTTTGGAATACTCCCACAAACCTAGCCTTCCTGAAAAATGCTGTGCAGGTGTACAGATAAATGAAATCCCATCAAAATTTATAGTATTCCACCAGTCCAATTCAAATAAATTGGATTCAGAAATACCCCATTTTTTTAAATGAGAGGTTACACCGAGTGGAGTTATGAATTTCACATCCTTTTCTTTAAAAAAAAGTATTGTCTCCATGTCTAAATGATCATAATGATCATGAGAAATCAGGATGTAATCAATTTGTGGTAAATTTTTCAACTCCAATACAGGAGGCTGAAAACGAGGCACGATAAAACTGACTGGAGAAGCCGCTTTTGAAAAAACAGGATCAATCAGAATGATGGTGTTTTGGATGTTGACCAAAATTGTAGAATGTCCTAACCAAATAAATTTGATGTTGTTCGTTGAATCCAAAAATTTATCAATATCCGGATGTTTGATTTCAGGCAAAAGTTGTTCTGGAACGGTTTCATTGGAGTTGAACAGCATGTTATTTGAGAATCGTTGACTGGGGTTGTCCCAAAAACTGTCCCTTTCACTCATTTGCTCAAATATATTCTCTTTACGGTTTTTGAATTTTTCTTTTTCAATCGAATAATTTTCAGATTTCCTCATTTTCTCCAAGTGATCTCCACTGGGATTTTCACCAAATTGCAAACATGAAGTTGTAAAAAAAAGAAGACAACTTAATGCCATCAAACCCAACTGGTTCATGATAAAAGGGAGAAGGATTTTTGGGACCATTGGATCTTGATTGAGTTAAAGGATGTTTGAAACGTCTTCTGAGAAAGAAACTGACTATTTGGTATCCATATAATTAATGCCATCCCAGGTTTCTGCATTCCAACCTTTTGAAATGAGCATTTCACAACGTTCAATATACAGTCCCGAGACCCTATCCTCTGGTACGTTTTTATAACATTCCTTAAAAAGTTCTAGGGCTTTTTCAAACTGCTGATTCTGATAGAAATCAAATCCATTTTTGAAGTGGTCCAGATGAATGATTTTTCCTTCCATGATTTGTGGCAATTCAGATTCAAGCACTTCATAGACAAGAACAGGATCTACTTTCCCTTTCACAGCAACCCGATCAATCAATCGGGTTTTAAATGCTTCCGGTGTCAATTGGTTCATGGTCGTTTCACTGATAAGCAATGGGGTTTTGTACAACTTCGTCAATCCTTCTAATCGAGCAGCAAGATTGACTGCATCACTGATAACGGACCCTTCCATCCGGTCTGCTTCGCCAAGAGTACCCAACATCATCATCCCTGTGTTGACACCAACCCCGATTTGAATCAACTCATAACCTGCTCTATTACGACCCTCGTTATATTCCCTAAGGGTTTCGAGCATCTCGACTGAAGTGCGGACTGCATCTTCAGGTGAACGGTCAAAGAGTGCCATGATGGCATCACCAATGTATTTATCGATGTAGCCATGATGTTCTCGAACCAAGGGCCCCATTTTACTGAGGTATGAGTTGACGAATTTAAAATTTTCCTCAGGCGTCATACTCTCAGATAACCTGGTAAAGGAACGTATATCGGAAAACATGATACTCATCTCCTTTTGAACCTGGTCCCCCAATTTGACATCCAGGATGCTATCTTTTTCTAAATTACGAAGAAGCTGATCTGGCACAAATCTCTGATAAGCCTCTGTAAGCCTCATTTGTTGTTCAAGTGCGTACTTCTTTAAATCGTTTATTCTCTGAGCAATCGCGAAACCGAATGTAACGAACATGGACAAAAACAAAAATCCACCTGCAGTGGTTGCTATCAACATGGTCTTCCAGTTAAAACCTCCTGTAATGATAAACGCTAAGGCACCAATCGGAATTACCAGAAAAGGGAGTAGGAAAGAAAGACAGAGGTATCCTGCGGATGAGTCTCCCTTCTTCCACAGAAGGAATGATATGACTATTGAAAGTATCAGAAAGACTCCAACAGGAATTGCAAAGATGTGAAGTTTGACGATTCCAGGACCTAAATGATCTGGAGGATATTTGATTAAATCAAATTGTGCTTCATGAGGCCAATTTAAGGCCATCACAAAATTTAAAATAATCATCACTGCATAAAATACAATCCCTATCCAATAAAGTTTATTGATCCTTGGATAAAACTCCTCAAGCACTAATGCTTTTCTAAAAAATTGAATAAGAAATATAAAAAGAATCCCCTGAAAAACAAATACACCATCTCCAACAGCCAATGCTCTGGTAATTCCCATGTACATGCCGTTGGATTGAGTAAAAAAGACCACGGCAGTAGCTTGAAACAAAGTCAGGGACAACCATAAATAATTTCCTTTGGAAACCAGGTAAATGAAAAAATAATAAAGTCCAAATGAGAGAGCAACCGACATGAATCCAATGTTGCTTGCAAATCGAACCAACTCCCGCATCCTGATGTCTTTCCATAAGCCTATGGTCATCCTGTCAAGTCCGTTGACTTTTGCCATGAAACGATCAAAAGGGTTACTCCTAAAGAAATCATAGATGATTGTTACCTCATTCTGCGGCATCAGGATTCGATACTGTGCACCTATCCGTCCTTCTCCCCAGAACGAGTGTCTTTTATGCTTCCAGTAAGGAAATTCAACCAAACCTAAGGAATTTTTCACAAAAAGTTTTTTCTCAAAATTCCAATTATGATTGAGGCCTATTTCATCGGAACCCAGTTTGTTGTGGATAATAAACTTGACCCAATATCCTTCTACTAAAGATTGGTCTTGAATTAATTTCTTTTTCCAAACTGCTTTTTCGAGTAATTCGAATGGGACTTCATGATCCACTCCTTCAAGAAAAGTTAAATTCTCTGGAGGAATGGTTTCCAATAAATCTGTTTTAAGAACATAAGGCACCTGTGCAAAAATATTTTGTGAAAAAATGAAATATATAAAGAATAGCTGTATGAGATATTTCATAATAAATTTTAATGAATAGAATATTTTTATATTAAATATTTATTTCTATTATTATTTTATAAAGTAT
>NYUB01000158.1 GCA_002683785.1 Deltaproteobacteria bacterium | reverse complement strand
CCATCCTTGCGGTTGCCAGTTATCCAGGATTTGATCCGAATCGATACCGCCAGTTCAGCCGTGCTCATTTCCTGAATCGGGCAGTGACCTCAGGATATGAACCCGGATCGACCTTCAAGGTCATTACCCTTTCTGCGGCTTTGAGCGAAGGACTCGTTTCAGTAGACCAAAACTTCGATTGTGAAAACGGAGAGTACAAAGTCGGCGGACACCGTATCAGGGATGTTAAAAAACACCAGCAGCTAAGCCTGTTGGAAGTACTCAAGAAATCATCGAACATCTGTGCGGCAAAAATTGGAATGAGGCTGACGCCCCATGTTTTTCAGGATTACATCCGACGCTTCGGATTCGGCTCGAAGCCTGGTTCGGGATTGGCGGCTGAAGCTTCAGGAAAACTGCTTCCAGCAAAAAAATGGACTTCTGTGGACCATGCCAGCATTTCCTTTGGCCAGGGCATTCTGGCTTCACCATTGCAGATGCTGATGGCGATCAATGTCTTTGCCAACCAGGGAAAGCTGATCACTCCCTATACCGTGGAACATGCCATCGATTCGACAGGAAAGAAACTAAGCGAATTGATTCAACCCGGACAGAAGACCCCATACCAATTTGGTCCAAAAATACCTGAAACGGTGATTGAACCTCAGGTTTCAGATTTGGTCCGAAAGTTCATGATCTCTGTCACCGAAAAAGGAGGAACGGCCCGAAGAGCTGCTATCGAGGGATATGAGGTGGCAGGGAAGACCGGCACCAGCCAGGTTTATGACCCCAGACTGGGACGTTACTCAAAAACCCAGTATGTTGCTTCCTTCGGAGGTTTTGTCCCGGCTAACGATCCACAGATCAGCATCCTGGTATTGATCCGGAATCCAAGAAAATCATATTATGGCGGAGTGGTCGCCGCACCGATCTTTAGGGATATTGCTCAAAAAACGATGATGATTCAGAAGGTCCTCCCACCTCCCAACGAAAAAACAAATCCAGAATCAATCCGGGTCAGCCACAACGGTTGAGCTTCCATAGAGTCGAATGGCCGCCTTGATTGCGGCTTCCATCGAAGAAGGATCCGAATTGAAGGATGCTGCTCGGTCAAAAGCAGTACCATGATCCACCGAAGTCCTGATCAAAGGCAGTCCAAGGGTGATGTTCACCGATTTGCCGAATCCCATCAACTTGAGAGGAACGAGAGCCTGGTCATGGTACATGGCCACCACCACATCGAATTCTCCCGAACGGTGACGCAGAAAGATGGTATCGGGTGAAAATGGCCCAGAGACTTGGATACCTTTTTGGAGGGCGTCCTCGATTGCTGGTGTGATCTGCAGCCTTTCCTCGTCCCCAAACAGGCCGTTTTCCCCAGCATGAGGATTGAGCCCCGCGACCCCTATCCTTGGATTTTCCAACCCCATCTGCAAAAGCGCCTGATGAGCAACTTCGATGGTTTCCAGGATCATGGGCCGGGAAATCTGTTCCAGCACTTCTCGTAGGCTGATGTGGAGGGTGACCATCACCGAACGCAACCCGGCACATTCAAGCATCATCCAGGCCCTACTCCGTCCTGTCACCTCTGCGAGAATATCGGTATGCCCGGGGAAATCATGACCGGCTTTTTTGAGTGCTTCCTTGTTCAGGGGGGCCGTCACAATCGCATCGATACGTCCTTCAAGAGTCCATTGAATCGCCTTATTTAAAAACCGGAATGCAGAATCCCCGCCCCAACTACTGCATGTCCCTGGCTCCCAATCATTGAGGGTCTGCTGACCAAGATCCAAAACAGGAATACGGGAATTTTGGTCTTTCCGGGACTTGCTCCATTCGTCCAGATCTATCCTGGAAAACACCAAGTCAAGCTGGAGCCGTTTCCGGACTTCTTCCAGGACCTGTAAATCACCAAAAATCAGTGGCTGCCAAGCTTTGATCGGAGAAAGGTGATCCAGGGCTCTTAGCATGACTTCCGCACCAATTCCATTGGGGTCGCCCATGGTGAGTGCTAAAACGGGAAATATTTCTTTGAAAGAAGGAACCTTCATCAGGGAACGTTTCGCATCAGGTTTTTGGACTTCACGGGTTTCCGCTCCAGCCTTGAATACAACCAAATATGTTAACATCCTGAAGACTTGAGCGATAGAAATCCAGGAATCTGCCTCCAAGCTGGTTCTGTATAAATGGGTAGAACTCGGCTAGAATTGACGATGCCGTTTCAAACCAACCAACCATTTGAGGTTTTATGAGTCAAAGAAACAACCTCCTTCCAAATATTCAAAAAAATTTCCTGATACTTCTTCTGCTTTTGTTGACCAGCCTTCCAGGAATCGTTTTCGGGGTTTCACGATTTTCTGAAGAAGAGAAAGAAAACATCCGCATCTACCAGCAAAAAAGCACGGCGGTGGTCAACATCAGCAACATCGGAGTCAACTATGATTTTTTCTACCGACCCGTTCCCAGCGAGTCGGGTTCAGGCACTGGTTTTTTGATCAATGATTCAGGCATGATCCTCACCAATTTTCATGTGGTGGAGAATGCAAGCAAACTGATCGTCACCCTTTCTGACAACAGTCAATGGCCTGGCAAACTGATTGGAACGGATCCCAACAACGATCTTGCAGTGGTCCATATCGAGGCTCCAAGCGGCCTCTACAGCGTGCTCCGTTTTGCCGATTCCAGCGATATCGTGGTGGGCCAGAAGGTTCTTGCACTGGGGAATCCCTTCGGCCTGAGACTGACCTTGACCACGGGCATCATCAGCGCACTCGGAAGAACCATCGAAGCTCGAAACGGGAGGAAGATCGAAGGTGTGATCCAAACCGACGCAGCCATCAACCCCGGAAACTCCGGAGGACCACTGCTGGATTCAGAAGGCAAGGTGATTGGCATCAACACCGCCATCATTGGAGCAGGAGGCAGCGTGGGCATCGGGTTTGCGGTGCCGGGTAACACTGCGAAGCGTATCATCCCGGACCTGCTCAAATACGGATACGTGCGAAGACCCTGGCTCGGGGTTGAACCGATTCCAACCGTCTACCTCCGCAGGCTGGGGCTCGACATCCCCGAAGGTATGCTGATCTCCCGCGTGGTGAGAGGAGCCACTGCAGCCAAAGCGGGTTTGCGTGGAGCAACCCGACAGATTGTCGTGGGACGTTATCAGGTCCCATGGGGTGGGGATATTCTGACCCACGTCAATAATCAACCGGTAAGAACCATGGAAGAACTCGCTGCCCAGATTGAAACCCGCAAAGCAGGAGAGGTAATCACGCTGGATTACATTCGCGATAACCATAAAGAAAGCGTCAAAGCCACCCTCGTGCTCAGGCCTCGTTCCTGATTGCAGAACCCTTCCTCATGAACACCTATTCCAGCATCAGGCTCGATCGTGCCGCCCACCTGCGCAGAGAAACAGACTGGCTTCGGAACAAACTCCGTTCCGGAGAAAGTTGTTGCATCCCTCTCTGGCAGGAAAAGAATCTGGTCCGTAACGGTGAAATCTGTGAAGCACTTTTCCCCCGTCTATCCGAGAATTCTCCAGTCGATCCTCAGGAGTGCATTTTCCTCGGAATGCTCAACGGTGAAGCCTTCTTCACCTACGACTGTTCAGAACTGGAGACACCTCCGGTTCATGAAGATGGAAGATTCGAAGACCTTCGAACGCTGGCCGGCCTGCTCCCTCTGGAAGAAGGAGCCTTGCTGGCTTACGCCCGAGGAATGTGTCATTGGCACCGTTCCAGCCGCTTCTGCCCACGCTGCGGGGAAGCGACCCAGGTGCTCGATGCAGGACATCAAAAAAAATGCCTCAACCCTTCCTGTGGATTTCCCCAGTTCCCGAGAACCGATCCTGCCGTCATCATGCTCGTCCATGACGGAGACCATGTTGTTCTGGGAAGACAGCAACGTTGGCCTCCCGGGATGCATTCGATCCTTGCCGGCTTTGTAGAGCCCGGAGAAAGCCTCGAAGACACGGTCATCCGGGAAGTGAAGGAAGAGGTAGGAATCGACGTGGAACATCCGCAGTATGAATCTTCACAACCCTGGCCGTTTCCATCCTCCTTGATGCTTGGTTTTCGCAGTATAGCAACACCAGGACAATCGCTTACGGTAAACACCGAGGAACTGGAATCGGCAAGGTGGTTCTCGCGGAAAGAACTGAAACAATCACCAGAAAACGAGGATTTTCGAATGCCCCGCAAGGATTCCATCGCCCGTCGTCTGTTGGATGAATGGCTGGCAGAAGACAACTAACAAACACTCTAGGAAAAGCTGATGAGTCAAAGAGTTTATAATTTCGGTGCCGGTCCTGCGATGCTTCCCACTGAAGTGTTGGAAGAAGTTCAGCAGGAAATGCTCGATTACCAAGGCCATGGTGCATCCATCATTGAAATCAGTCACCGTGCCCCGCCATTTCTGGAAATCCTTGAAGAAACCGAAGAACTTTTCCGCAGACTGAGCGGTCTGGGGTCGAGTCATGCCCTGTTTTTCATGCACGGCGGAGCTCAGATGCAGTTCTCGGCGGTTCCATTGAATTTGATCGCCCGAAAAGAAAGACAAACTGCCGTCTACCTCATTACCGGAAAATGGGGGGTACTCGCCGAAAAGGAGGCCCGCAAGTTTGGAAGTACCGAAATTGCTGTCGATGGAAAATCCTTTGATTACAGAAAAATCCCCGCATGGCAAGGAACTTTGAACCCTGAAACGAGTTATGTCCACCTGACCTCAAACAACACCCTCTACGGCACCCAATGGCAAAAATATCCCGAAACCGGAGAGATTCCTCTCGTCAGTGATTCGACTTCTGATATCCTCTCACGAAAAGTGGACTACTCCCGGTTTGGATTGGTATATGCGGGGCTTCAGAAAAATCTGGGTCCCTCAGGATTAGCACTGGTCCTGATACGCAAGGATTTGTTGGGCCTGGCTTTGCCGCAGACCCCCAAACTTTTGGATTACCAGCTTGCCGATGAACAACGTTCGCTGGCGAACACCACCAGCGTCTTTTCGATTTATGTGACTTTGAAAATGTTACGTTGGATGGAAAAACAGGGCGGGGTGGCTGTTATGGAGCAGAGGAACCAGGAAAAATCTCAGCTGCTCTACGAAGTTCTGGATGGATCAGAATTCTACCATGCAGTGGCAAACCCAGGAGACCGATCGATCTGCAACGTCACCTTTCATCTTCCAGATGACAAAAAGGAAAACAATTTTCTTGAACAGTCCTTGAAGGAAGGGCTTTATGCCCTCAAAGGGCATCGTGATGTGGGAGGTATTCGTGCTTCGATCTACAATTCCATGCCCCTTGAAGGAGTCCAGGCACTAGCAGATTTTATGCGGGATTTCGAAGGTCGGGAAGGTTAGGCTGCCTTGGCTTTGACAATTTGAATCAGGTTTTCCGGCCATTGGAGGTAATCCTGCCATTGCGGATCCGGAATCCTCAATGGAAGGGACTTTGCCAGTTCAACCATCTTCCAGTAGTTCGGTTCAAAAGGTTTTTTGACTGGTTTTTCGATGTTTGCCCCCTTCTTCAGGTTGCACCGATGACATGCCGCAACCACATTGTCCCACTGGGTTCCACCGCCCCTGCTTTTAGGAATCACGTGATCGATGGTCAACTGTTCTGGACTGAGAATTTTGAGGCAATACTGACATCTGAAACTGTCCCGGAGGTAGATGTTACGGCGGGTGAAATTGACTTTGCCTGCATGGGGACGGTAACGAGCCATCATTACGACGCTGGGCATGGGCATTGCCAAATGCTGTGAACGACATATCCAGTCGTCGTAGGATCTCAGGATTTTGACCTTGCCAAGAAAATGGGCCTTGATTCCCTGCTGCCATGAAATCGTGCTTAAAGGCCAGAGCGTGAGAGGCTGACCATCCAGGTTCAGCAGCAAGATGTCGCCCATTTTAAATCCTTAGTCTCACGAGTCATTCCTCAAGAAATTTCGCAGCACCGTATGAAGAATTCCCCCATTGCGGAAATACTCGATTTCAACCGGGGTATCAAGGCGGCAGAGCACCGGGATTTCGCTTCCATCAGCTTTCAGCATCAATTGCTGGCCTGGCCGAATAGAATCATTGAGCCCGATCACCGAATAAGTCTCTTCACCGCTTAGTCCCAGGGATTCATGCGTTGCTCCATCGAGGAACTGGAGGGGGAGAACTCCCATCCCAACCAGGTTCGAACGGTGGATACGCTCATAACTTGTTGCCACCACCACCCGCACTCCTAACAGGAAAGTCCCCTTGGCAGCCCAGTCACGTGAAGACCCGGTTCCATATTCTTTTCCAGCAAGGACGATCAATGGAGTTCCTGATTCCTTGTAGCGCAGGGATGCTTCATAAATGCCCATCTCTTGTCCACTTTCCAGATGGCGGGTGAAACCTCCTTCGGTTCCTGGCGCCATTTGGTTGCGTAAACGGACGTTGGCAAAAGTCCCGCGGGTCATGATCCGGTCATTGCCTCTTCGTGATCCGTAGGAATTGAAATCCTTTCTTTCGACCCCTCGTTCCTGCAGGTACTTCCCTGCAGGAGTCTCCGCTGCAAACGCTCCTGCTGGAGAAATATGATCGGTGGTAACAGAGTCTCCTACTTTGACCAACACCCTGGCACCCTCGATGTCTTCAAGGGCTTTGAGTTCCATGGACATGCCCTGAAAGAATGGAGGATTCTGGATGTAGGTCGAATCTTCATTCCACTGATACTCACTCCCAGCGGATGAATCGATGGTTCCCCAAAGTGGAGAATGCTGATCCGGCTTCCCGTATTCCTTCTGGTACATTTCGCGCTTGATCTGATCCTGAACCGAAGCAATCTCTTGGAATGAGGGCCAGATCTCTCTGAGAAAAACCTCTTTTCCTTGAGAATCACGTCCCAAGGATTCCTTGCTGAGATCGATGTCCACTGTTCCTGCCAGCGAATAGGCGACAACCAATGGCGGACTGGCCAGGTAATTGGCTTTGACATGTGGGCTGATGCGTCCCTCAAAATTACGGTTACCGGAAAGGACGGACGCCGTGACCAGGTTGCCTTCCTGGATCGCCGTCACAATTTCATCATCCAAGGGACCAGAATTTCCAATGCAGGTGGTGCATCCATAACCTACGGTATGAAATCCAAGTTCTTCCAGAGGTTTGGTCAACCCTGCAGCATTAAGGTAGTCTGTCACCACCCTTGAGCCCGGGCCAAGTGAGGTTTTAACCCATTCAGCAGGCCGGAGTCCCCGTTCCACGGCTTTTTTAGCTAACAATCCTGCGGCCATCATCACCGATGGATTGCTGGTGTTAGTGCATGAAGTAATCGCAGCAATCACCACAGACCCATGTTTGAGGGAAGAAGCCGATTTCCCCTTCATTTCAACCGAAGTTTCGAGCAGGGATGGTTCAAGTTCAAATCCACGTTCTTTCACTGGTGCCTGCAGGGTTTTCTTCCAGGTGCTTTGCATCGCATCCAGGGGGATCCGGTCCTGGGGGCGTTTCGGCCCTGCAAGGGCAGGTTCAACGCTGTTCAGGTCCAGTTCCAGCAAGTCACTGTATTCAGGATCCGGGGTTGCCTCGGTCCTGAATAAACCCTGTTCCTGCGCATAAACTTCGACTCTTTGGACAAGATCATCCGGCCTTCCTGTATTTTTCAGGTAATTCAGGGTTTCGGAGTCGATCGGGAAAAAACCCATCGTTGCTCCATATTCTGGAGCCATGTTGGCCACAGTTGCACGGTCCGCCAGGGGAAGTCCCGAAAGTCCTGTTCCAAAAAATTCAACGAATTTTTCCACCACCCCTTTTTGACGCAGCATTTCCACAACGCGCAGAACGAGATCGGTGGCAGTCACACCTTCTCGCAATTGACCAAGCAACCGGAAACCAACCACATCCGGGATAAGCATGGAAACCGGTTGCCCCAGCATCACTGATTCGGCCTCGATTCCTCCAACACCCCAACCCATCACACCAAGTCCATTGACCATCGTCGTGTGGGAATCGGTTCCGACCAAGGTATCAGGAAAGCAAAGTCCATCACGCAAATGAACCACCTGGGCCACATGTTCCAAGTTAACCTGATGCACAATCCCCACTCCTGGAGGAAAAACACCGAATTGTTCGAACGCCTGTTGCCCCCATTTCAGGAATTGGTAACGTTCCCGGTTACGCTCGAATTCAATTTCCATGTTTTTCTGCACCGCATCAGGGCTTGCTGAAACGTCCACCTGAACGGAGTGATCAATGATCAAATCAACTGGAACCCGTGGATTGATCAGATCCGGATTACCCCCTAGTTCGATCATCGCCGAACGCATCGCCGCCAGATCCACCACTGCAGGAACCCCGGTAAAATCCTGAAGGATCACACGTGTGGGTTTGAAGGGAATTTCGCGCTCCGACTTCACTCCTGCTTTCCAGCAGGCAAGGGCTTTGACATCTTCCTCATTGACCTGGAATCCATCTACGTTCCTCAGAGCCTGCTCCAGAAGAACACGAATAGAAAAGGGTAGTTTTTCCAGCGGGGTGGATCCTTCCACCCTCAATGAAGGAAGCTTATAAAACTGGGCTTCGACGTTTGGTAGGTCGAGTTGAGTGAGACAGTTGAAGGAATTCTGATACACGTTATTCTCTAGATCATTGGTTGGTTTTATTATGTGTAACAAGAAATAATTTCTACTATCTTAGAATTTCTTGCAAGTCGACAGAAAATGGTTCATTGGATTGCATGATTTGATTCAGAAGAGTTTCTTTTCATAATGAAATGACAAAAACACATCTACGTGTCGTTCTCATTTGGAGACAACCAACTTGAATCTTGTCCGTGAAATCCTGATTTTGGATAGGTCGAATTAATTTCCCCAAGCATGAAAACGCCGGCAAAAATCTGATGCCTTCATCTGACTTCGAAACGTTTCTACTCACTAGTGCTGCAGGTGCAGAAATCAAGGGGTTGGATCTCTCCGTTCCGCTTTCAGGAAAGATTGTGGATGAACTCCGTGAGGTCTGGCTTCAACACGGGGTGCTTTTCTTTAGAGATCAAAATCTCGAACCAAAACAACTTCTTCATGTTGCAGAATACTTCGGGGAAGCGATGCCATACCCACTGCTCAGAGGATTGGAAGGTTTCCCGGACATCACCGTCGTTTCCAAGATGGAGCATGAGGAGGTCAATTTTGGTGGAATTTGGCATTCAGACACCACCTACCTGAAGATCCCTCCCATGGCCAGCCTGTTGTATTCTATGGAAGTCCCTGAACATGGAGGAGACACGCTTTTTGCGAATCAGATTCTGGCCTTCGAATCCCTCTCGGAACCGATGCAGCGTCTATTATCCGGTCTCACGGCAATCAATACTGCAGGAAACCCGGCCATCGTTTCCACTCGTAGCGAACGGATTCAGGATTCAGGCAGCGGGATTCAGGCAGAGCAGTTTGAAGCAGAACATCCTGCCGTGATAACTCATCCGGAAACCGGGAAAAAAGCACTTTTTGTAAACCGCGCCCACACCCAGGGCTTTCAGGAACTTTCAGAAAAAGAGGGAAAAGCGCTTCTGGATTTTATCTTCGTCCACCAGGTCCGTACAGAACTCTGCTGCAGGTTCAAATGGACCCCTGGAACTCTGGCATTTTGGGACAACAGAAGTATGCAGCATTACCCATTGAATGATTATCACGGACATCGTCGTATCATGCACCGCATTACTCTCAGAGGAGAAAAACCATTTTTGAAGCTCGGATCCGAGTGAAGCTTTAGAAGCAGACAATCGATGTGAATGAAATCTTGAATGCCTCAGGGTCGTTTGGGTTCAGGGCAAGGGTTCCAAAATAAGGATTTCTCCTTCCATTTCAGGATTTCCAAAAGAAACATCCAGATATTGACCATCACGATGAGGTTTCATCAGATCATCAAAATGACTACTCAGAAGATGGCCTGACTGCCCGGTTCCCAGAATGACGCGCTGACGGTTCCAGTTTTTCAAATCCAACAACATCCTAAGACTCGGGTGATGTGTCTGCGCAAAGGGATTCGTAGCTTTATGTGATGCAACATTGAGTGTGTATTTGTCACCTCCGTTTTCAATGCTCCGGTGAAAGAGGAATTTCAGGTAAGGCACCTGGCTGAAGGGATTGTGTGGGTATTGAGTTTGGTGTAGTTGGCCCCAGGTCCAATCATTTTCGTTTTCACCAAGTTCATTCTTCAGGAATTCCAAAGCCTCACCTAGTGCCTCCAGCATCAGCTCTTTGCAGCTTTCCTGGGGGCTGGAACGGACATCATCGCACCAGATACGGCCCTGTTCAGGCATTTCCAGTACATTTTTGACAAGCAATGGATGAAACCGCCCGTTCATCCGTTCAAAGAGCGGATCCCGGAGATCATCACGGAACAGTTTTCTTTCGAAATGATGAAGCCAGACTTCATAGACCACAGCAGCCCGGCTATCCCTGGAAAGCTCCCCAGTCCATTCCTTTAAAAGCATCAGTGCTTTATGTTCAGATTCGTTCCGACCCTCAAGACGACGTAAATACGGAAGTACCTCAAGCGCCTGCAAACTAATCTGGTCAATCTGGATATGCTTCATTTGTTCCAGGCTGATTCCTCCTGAATCAATCGCTTCTTCCAAAAGATGATTCAAACGTTTGGCCCGGTAGGGAGGTTCCCAGGAATTGGCAATCAGGTATGGATAATCCGATCCAACGACCTTCTGATTGGCCGTTGCAAAAAAACCTTTTTCCGGGTTGAATCCTCGTGGAAGTTCTTCAAAGGGAATCCAGCCTTTCCAGTCGTAGCTGCTGTCCCAACCCGGAACTGGAAGCATTCCATTGCCTTTTTTCCGTATCGGAATCTTTCCAGGGCTGATGTAGCCGATGTTACCCTCACGGTCGGCATAGACAAAATTCTGGCTTGGAGCAACGAACTTTCTGAGTGCATGATTGAACTCATCCCAGTTTTTGGAATAGGCTACATCAAAAAAAGCTTCCACCGTGGTATCCCGGTCATCCAGGGAAGTCCAGCGTAAGGCCACGGTCGAAAGAGTGTTTTGAACGTCACTGATCAAAGGTCCATGACGGGTACTTCTCGCCGCCCAGCTGATGGGTTCCTCAAAACCTTTGACGCGAATCTCCTCCTCCACGATTTTCATATCAACCCAATGTCCGTCAGCCAGGTACTGGTTCGGGTTTTGGGGATGGATTCGCTCAAGAAAAAGATCCTGAACATCAGGACCGAGGTTGGTCAATCCCCAGGCTATGTGTTCGTTGTGACCCATGGCAAAGCCCGGGAGTGGTGGAAGAGTCGAACCGAACCAATGAAAGCTTTCCCCTTTCAACTCGGCAAAATACCAGATCGAGGGCATGCGCGTCGCCAGATGGGGATCATTTGCCAGCATCGGAAATCCGGATTCGGTGTATTCCCCTGAAACCACCCAGTTGTTGCTGCCGACCCCGGCACCACGAAAGCCCAATTCCTGATGCAGGTGATCTTCAAAAGCCAGCATGCTTTCTAAATCTTCCGCACTTGGTATCCAGGAACCAAGAGAGCCTGAACCTCCAGTTTGGTTTTCAGGAAGAATCGAGGCCGCACGCTCCTCTCCGAGGGCCTGTATGAGTTGGGCACGGAGCAGTTCCTTACCGTAATCACCGCCCAGATCCCAGGACATCATTTTAGCCCAGACCAATGAGTCGATCGGTTTCCACGAATCAGGTATGAAACCCAATAATTTGAATTCCGGAGGCAGTACATGTCCCTGCTGAAGCCAACGGTTGATGCCCTGGACATAGGCCTCAAACATCCTTTGGACTCGTGGATTCAGGTATTCCCAGGCTTTGGATGCTGCACGATAGACCCCAAGCGTTCTCAAAAATTGATCTGTTTTGAGAGTTTTTTCACCAAAGATTTCACTCAACCGACCCGCACCAATTTGACGGTGCATTTCCATCTGCCAGAGGCGGTCCTGAGCATGTACATATCCCAACGCAAAAAAGGCGTCAGGGTCCGTGGAGGCAAAAATGTGTGGAATGCCTGCGGCATCACGGATGATTTTCACCGGAGAAGAAATTCCACGGATCTCTGTGATTCCTTCCGTTCTTGGAAGACTCAAAATTCCATAAAACCAGATTCCAATTCCTAAAAGGATAGGTCCGATGATGAATAAGCTGAGCAGGAAAATAATGTTTTTTTTCAACATTTATTTATAGGGAATTCATGTATTTATGGAGAAATCTATTCCATCCAGCTATTATGATGTTCATAAAAAAAATATGTGATCAGATTACCATAGATCTTTATGGTTTATTCTGATCAATGGCCTTGTGTGGTTTTTATATTCGAGGAAATTAGTCTGTTGATGTTTAAAGGAATACATGGAAAAGATTGAAAATCGTTTATTTGAAAATGAGGATGATTCACATTCGTTGCTTGCAGAACAAGACATGGAGAAGGAAATCGAGTTAGGACTGCTCCATTTTCGTGATGAAATCATTGAATATTGGGAAAAGGAAACAAAAGTAGAACAAAACAACAAACCAAACAGAAATTCACTTACAAAGAAACAAGACAAGATAGATGTCAGAGAATTTTGACTTCAGTCACTTGAATCCGGAAGAATTTCATGTCCTCCGAGAAGCAGGAACGGAACGAGCCTGGAGCGGAGAATACAATAAACACGATTCAGATGGTATCTACAACTGCCGAGGCTGCAGGCAACCTTTGTTCAGCAGTGATACAAAATTCGATTCCGGTTCCGGATGGCCCAGCTTCGATCAGGCCCTTAAAGATGCTGTGATCGAAAAAGAAGACAGTTCATATGGCATGACCAGGGTGGAGGTTCAATGCTCGCGGTGTAAAAGTCATCTGGGTCATGTCTTCCCGGACGGTCCAAGAAATACAACTGGACAGCGCTATTGCATGAATAGTCTCAGTCTCAAATTTGAAGATCAGGCGAAAAACATTTCAAAATAAATCAGTCCGCCCACCAAACTCCTGTTTGACCTGATCGAGGCCCCTCATTAGTTTTTATTAGGAAATCCAAATCCTGTGCAGATCTGGAACAAAAAGGCTGGGATTGTATCGACCCCTTCTTTTTGACTGAGGTAAACTTTTTTTAGAGCGCAAACAAGTCCTGATGAAACAATCAGGCTTCTCCAGCCAGTCTCATTTCTGCCAGTTTATTCCTCATGTCACCCACTAATTCATGCAGGGGACGGTCAGGAAGGTCATCCCACTCCATCAGAGTCAGGATGTATTTTTTGACACGTCCTTTCATCAGTCCACGATCCGCCCATTTTTCATAAATCGGCTCAAAATCAGAACGTACAGGACGTCCGTCAAGGTCCCGGCGGGTGAGAAAACGCAATGCACTGTCAGGATATTTGTTAATAAATTTGACCATGGCCGGGCGGTTGATGGGGCCATTTCCGAAGACAACGTCGTTATCGTCTTCGTTATCTGCGGCTAAACCATCGTCTTCTTCCTCTTCTATCTCATCATCAAATTCAGGTTCGGCCATAACTGGTTCCCTCGCTTAGGTGAATCTTCTTGGTGCAATCAACCACACAAGTCTTTCCAAATTTATGCAAAATTCAAGGCAAGTTTTTAAAGTTTCAATTCTGGTTATTCAGTTGAACCGTCAAAAAATCAGGATGTTGAGCAGAATCCTTTCATGGATTGATAAATTTAATGAATGAATTCATGAATTTTTATCATTTTCCTGGATTCTTGAAAAACGGTAAATTGGTTTCTGGAAATGGCCCATTCTGAAACTGAATGGCAACAGATGCAAAGATTCTAAATAAACTCGGCCTAGGCGATGAAACAGATGATCAACATTTTAGGCATGCTTTATTTCAGCTGCCTTCTATTAGCGATAGGAAATAATCTAAATAATATCACCCTCCCGTTGAGGATGAATCAGTTTGGATTTGATGAATCCTGGATCGGCATCACCATGTCCGCAAACGCAGTGGGACTCATCCTTGGCTGTCTCATAGGGCGCAAGCTGGTTGAACGCATCGGTTATGTACGAACCTTTGTCATGTCTTGTGCGATTTTCACCGGGGTAGTGCTTTCTTATTCACTATGGATGAATGCTTTCTTCTGGATGGGATTGAGAATCATTGGAGGATTTTTTACTGCAACCGCTTATCTGGTGGTCGAAAGCTGGATCAATGAAAATTCCTCGACCAGCAACAGGGGACGGGTCCTGGGTACTTATCTCGTCATCCATTACAGTGGTTCCGCAATCGGGCAATTAATGGTCAATCTGGATGGACCAGACCCCTCACAAATCTTCATCATCTCGGCAATTGCCATCGCCTTATCTGCGGCCCCAGTTTCCTTCTCGATTGCTCCGACACCTGAATCTTATGAACTCGAATCGATTTCAATTCCTGAACTGTTTCGCATTTCTCCAGTAGGTCTTGCCGGGGTATTTGCTGCTGGCATGGGGTTTGGGGGACTGATCAGCATGGGACCGATTTTTGGAAGCAATCTGGGATGGGATGTTGAAAACATTTCATTCTTCATGGCCGTGATGGTGATCGGATCCCTTTTGTTTCAATATCCTTTGGGAAAAGCTTCTGATGCCTGGGACCGAAGAAAGATATTAGGACTCGTCCAAGTCATGGGTTTGATTTCATTGCTTGGACTTCAATGGGCTGTATCCAATGCCCAATTGGGCATGACTCCGATTTGGATCATAGGACTTTTTCTAGGAGGAGTGGTCGGCAGCATCTATCCCATGAGCACGGCTGTCATCTTCGACTGGCTGAGACCAAAGCAGATGATTGCTGCATCAGGGAACATGATCCTGACCTTTGCACTGGGTTCGATCGCTGGTCCATTCCTGCTCGGTCTATCCATGCAACACCTCGGTGCCGAAGGGTTTCTGATTTACCTGGGCACGGTGATGGGGACCCTGATGCTCTTCATCCTCTACCGAATCCAGGTCCGTCAAGCACTTCCGGTTGAAGCTCAAGAGAATTTCGTCGTCATTCCAAGGATGCCTCCCGTTCATCCTCAACTCGATCCTCGTATTGACCCGGATTATGACGCAACCGATCCAGGATCCTTCCGTGAAAGTGAAAATATCCCAATCCAGGTCAAACCAGCTGACAATTATTAGCCCAATAGCGTCCATGATCATGAAGTCCAGGCATGGGTCTAAGGGATGATCTGAGTTTTTGGCTTCCTGAAATCAATCCTCTTTGTAGAATCGAAAATTGATTGAAATTTGCCTTCAAACCTGATCAAGACGATTCCCTTACCAAATCTGAACCGCCAACAAAGATGGGTTTAAAGACACGGAAAGTATGATTTTTGTGATTTAGTAAGACAGAGAAGAAGGGAATATAAATACAGGAATGATCTTTAAAATTTTTCAGTTTTGCAGATGATGATCACCAGAGAATCATCCTCAAGGTCGACAATGAAGACTCCATTTTTTAACAGTGAAAAAGATTTTGCCGTGGTACTGAAGAGATAATCTTCCAAATGATAAACGGTTTCTCGATCCAGAGTCGGGATACCACAATGGAAACGGTGGATTTCCAGGGAATCCCCTAAAGTCTGAGAATGCAAGAGCAGGCTTATATCTTCTCCACTATGCTTTATCTGAAATTCGCTGTAGGAAGTATTCCTCTGAATATCATTGATTTTTTTTATGATTTCTTCTGAAACCGGAGTCGTGAAAACCGTGTCTGAGTTATTTTCATTAAAACGGCTGAGAAACGAAACTGGCTTATCCAAAATGCTGAAGGAAACCCCGATGGGCTGGGGCTCCTCTTTACGAGTCGCCTGGTAGTAGAAATTTTGATTCCTGATCAAGAGCTGGATATTTTTCTTGAGATTGATCTTTTTTTTCAGAATTCCTGAAAGCTCCTCATTGACTTCGAAACCCATTCCAGAAATTCCTGAAATAAGGGCGTTCGGGTTGATATAGAACAGTTTGTGATCACCACTTTCGTAGATGAAATAGCTTTTGCCCCGGATCGATTCAATGACCACTTTCCCTGTCAATCCCCCGTTTAAGTCGTGAAGGTTCTTCGTGATGCGGGGAGTGATCACCAACTGCTCAAAACTGAGAATGGCATCAGGTTCAATGACTTCAAAAAGTTTTAAATCTTCCTGCTGATACCTCGAATTTTTCTTGATGAAATCTTTAAGCCAGGCCTGAAGGATTTCCTTGAGCTCAAAGGTCAGCGGTTGCTGAAGGCCTGTACCTCCTGAAGGATTGAGCAACTGTTCCACCAGGTTTTTTCCCTCCTCCAACTGCCCATCGGGAACGAGGCACAGTTTCATCTGATCGATATCCAGAGTTTTGTGTGACTCTGAACTAACCAGACAGCTTGTAAAAGTTTTGTAGAGTTTTTCGTCCTGTTGCTTCAAATCCATGATGCAACCGTTCGGTGTGTGAGGGATTTCTGCTAAACGCTTCCTGCTTACTTGGGAAATGAATTCACTGTTGTACGTCTTTTCAACATAAAAACCCTGCAGTGAATCACCATCTTAACAGATTTTTCCAGAATTTGAATTTCTTTTAGGTAATGTTGGCTGAATCCTTAGACTTTTCCGTTGATTTGGTCCCGCCAGACTTTAGAGGGCCTAAAGGTGACGACTTGTCGTGCAGAGATAACATAATCCTGTTTATTTTTAGGATCTCTTCCTGGACGTGAAGTTTTCTGGCGCAATTGAAATTTTCCCAAACCGGTGACCAGTACATCCTCTCCACTTTCAAGAGTCTGTTTCATGATTTCCAGCATCTCGTTAACAAGCTGTTCCGCTTCACCAAACTGAAGTCCTGTTTCAAGTTGTATGGCTCGGACGATATCAACTTTTACCATTCCAGTCTCCGTGTTTGATGAACTGTTAATGGTTCTCTAAGCGTTCAGCTTACTGGAGAATTCCACGATTTTCAGGCTGGACACCGCTTCGGTGAAGGGTCTTCTGCCAAATCCTGCTTACTCAGGAAAATCAACTATATCCATACGAGAAACTGACTACAACTTTTTTTTTACGTTTAAAATCAATTAATTCTCGACATGGGCCAGCTTGAACCATTTTTTGAAATATATTTTTTCCAGATTCATGAAGAACAAGGCTTGGTGCATATCCAGGAAATTCTGAGATTTTGTACTCGTGACTGGTCCAGAAATATTTAGTAAAAAGTTTCGACTTTTCCTGAGAGGATTCACTATATTTAAATTTTTGTAGCACCCAATCCTGGATGATTTTGATGGGTTTTAGAGATATTTGCCGGATGCAGGCTTTTTAAGATACATTGTAAAAATGTTTTCTATCCGAGTATAGGAAGAGAGATCCAATGACGAGCAATAGATGATCCCATCCAAATTCCGTATCCCAATGTTGATTGTGATCACCCTGATTTTGGTGAGTGGGGGTGTACTTTACATTCAACAGCAGAAAAAAACAGAATTCGAGTCGGCTATCGAATTGGTCAAGGTTTCGAATCTGCGGATCGGAGTTGGAAGTTACGGAAACAAAGAAGGCACAGGAATGTTTGGGAACCTCGTGAATGAAGGGGAAGAAACCATCACCATCGCCACCTTACAAGTAAGTTTTTTGGATGATTCCGGAGAAATCATCAAAGTTCATGACTTTTCTCCGGTGAATCGTTTTTCCTGGATGGATCCGAAACCTCTGAAACCCGGTGAATCCAAAGAATTCGGTTTGCTGCTCGATGATATCGTTCCAGAAAACTGGGCCGGAGGTTTTGAAACAAAAATCATCAAATTGGTTTTCAAACAATAAACAGACATAAAACTGATGACACGCATTGATGAAATGAAACTTCTTTGGAATCCCGATCCAGAACAACTGAAACAGACCAACTTGAGCATTTTCGGAAATAAGACAGCACAGAAATATCGCTTCCAGGAAGATGATTATGAAAGTCTGCATCGTTGGTCCATTGAAAATCCCGAACAATTCTGGGAAGAAGTTTGGACAGATGCACAGGTCATTTGCTCCAAACCCTACAGAAGGGTGATGGGACCTGCGAAAATGCCTGGAACTCCATGGTTTGAAGGATCGCAGCTTAATTTTGCAGAAAACCTGCTGGAACGTGCGAACGATGCGGATCCGGCCATTCGATTTACTGGAGAAACAGGAAAGCAAATCGTCTGGACCCGCAAAGAACTGAAAACCGCAGTGGCTCGCTGTGCAGCAGGCTTAAAAGATGCTGGAGTTCAAAAAGGGGACCGGGTTGCGGCAGTGCTCGCAAACTGCCCGGAAGCCGTGACAGGAGCCCTCGCAAGCGCTTCTCTGGGGGCGGTTTGGTCCTCATGCTCTCCGGATTTCGGCATCAGCGGCATTCATGATCGGCTGGGTCAAATCGAACCGAAAGTCCTCATCACCGTCAATGCCTACCACTACAATGGGAAGGAGCATTCCTGTCTGGAGAAAATTCGGGAAGTCCTCAAAGAGATTCCTTCGATCTCCAAAACCGTCGTGGTACCGTTCACCGATTCGGTCATGCCGTTTGAGCAGGATGAGGAGGATTGGAACGAGTTTCTGAACCGGGAAGAAGAAATTCCAGATTACGAACAGCTCAATTTCGATCACCCTCTATATATCATGTATTCTTCGGGAACCACTGGATTACCCAAATCCATCGTTCATGGTGCAGGCGGGACCCTTCTGAAGCATCTGACGGAACAACGCTATCATGGTGATTTGAAACCAGGTGACAGGATATTTTACTTCACCACCTGCGGTTGGATGATGTGGAACTGGCTCATCAGCGGACTCGCTTGTGGTGCATGCCTTGTCCTCTATGATGGATCCCCAACCTTCCCTGGACTGGAAAGGATGTGGCACTTGATCGATGAAGAAAAAATCACCCATTTCGGCACCAGCCCAAAGTTTTTAGGAGCAATTCAGAAATCCGGTTATGATCCTTCCCAGGAACATGAGCTAAGCTCGCTGAAGGCGGTTTTTTCCACAGGTTCACCTTTGCCAGAAAACCTCTTTGAATGGTTCTACGAAAAAGTACATCCGGGGATTCCCCTCATGTCGATTGCCGGTGGCACTGACCTGATCGGTTGTTTCATGGGCGGCAATCCCACTCTCCCCGTTTATTCCGGAGAGCTTCAATGCAAAAGCCTCGGCATGGACACTCGAGCTTTCGACCCTCAAGGAAATTCAGTTATGGGTGAAAAAGGCGAACTGGTCTGTTGTGCTCCCTTCCCCTCGATGCCGATAGGATTCTGGAATGATCCGGAAGAAATCAAATACCGAAAGGCCTACTTTGAACGTTTCCCTGGGGTCTGGACTCATGGTGATTTCATCGAAATCACCCCGAGGGGCGGAGTGATCATCTACGGGCGTAGTGATACCGTGCTTAACCCAGGTGGGGTCCGTATCGGAACGGCAGAAATCTATCGACCCGTCGAGGCGATGGATGAAATCGTCGACAGCCTGGTGGTGGGACAACCATGGCAGGGAGATGTAAGGGTGGTGCTCTTTGTGGTTCTTAAGGAAGGCATCGAACTAACCCAGGAATTGACGGTTAAAATCAAGAACGGCATCAGAGCCTATGCAACTCCCAGACATGTCCCTGAGATCATTTTGCCGATTCCTGACGTTCCACGTACCATCAGCGGGAAGAAAGTTGAAAAAGCGGTAATCAAAGTGATCCAGAAGGAAGAAGTGGACAATACTTCAGCCCTTGCAAACCCGGAAAGTCTAGAATTTTTTGAAAAGCTACGTCAGTCTTTGGTTGCTTGATTCGTTTTCATAGAATCCATGGCTCTTTGGGGCCTTGGATCACAAATCAGGAACATCCAAAAAACAATTTTATCTCCTCTTAATGAAACCAACCATGGCAGTCATAGAAAACCAAATTCAAACCAAACTGAATTCTGCATTCCAACCCGCTTTTCTAGATGTCGAAAATGAAAGCCATAAACATAATGTCCCTCCCGGTTCGGAATCCCACTTCCGAGTGACTGTTGTTTCCGAAGAGTTCGAGGGCATGTCATTGGTAAAACGGCACCAAAGAATCAATGAAGTTCTGAGTGAAGAAATAGAAGGACCGGTTCATGCCCTTTCCATCCGTGCTAAAACTCCTGAGCAATGGGAAAATGCAGCGGGACTGATTCAACCTACTCCTCAATGCGGTGGAGGAGGATGAATCAGTAATCTATCTGCTGAGACTCAATTGAAATGCTGTAAGAAAAGACTAAACAGGGAGTAAGCTGAAGAATTAAGCTCCTCTTTTTAAGAACGGATTGAGTTCTGAATTTTATCACGCCTCTTTTCCCAATGTTCAATCAATTTCCAACGAACCACAGGAATCTCTTTGAGAAGATCCATTTCGTTGATTTTGTAAAGCGTTGAATCTACTTTAGCCTCTGAACTTTTATAGAGAGGTTCATGCGATAAGATCTTTTCTTCACCCCAGAAATCCCCATTGGCGACTTGAACAAGATGATTCTGGTCACCACTTACAGTGAGTTCGATCTCTCCATGTTTCAACAGGATCAACCCGGAATCGGTGGGCAAACCCTTCCCTTCAGGGCAAGTCAGCAATTCGGTCTTGCGCGCAATCCTGGCTTTGACCGGAGAAGAAACCGATTCTCCAAAAAGCCAGCTTTTCTGAAAAAATCCAATTGTATCCTGAATGTTCTGAATCTCTTCTGAAAGCTGGTTTCGGTTCACGAATTCCTTGAATAGCGAAGCAGGAACAGTCAAAGCGTCTACATGAGTCAAGGTTCGGTACGTTCCAAAATTATTTAAACCGGATAGTACCGCCAAGTCCCCTACCATCGATCCACTAGAGAGAATACTCGCACTGGAATCCTCCGCAGCAATGAATTCGACGGTTCCTGTTAAGATCAAAAAAACAGATTTGGGAACTTCATTATTATGGATGAGCAAAGTCCCAGCGTTATAAATCTGGTGTCCGCAATTAAGCAACATGTTGATGTCACTTTCCTCAACCCCCCTATAATATCCTTTCAAAAAGCCGTATGCGGACCTCATGCTATAATCACTATTCCCGGGAATGAGCACATCGGTGGTTCCAAATGATACAGCCGAACCAGTCATCTTTTGTTGGTTGCTCAGTTCATGGGACGAGTGGGAAAGTACGATTTTTTCTGAACCATCTTCGACAAAATCTTCCGCTTTGCCATGAATCAATCCTCCACCGATATCAATTTTTTTAAGATGTACCGGTTTCAGGTAGTCCTCACGTGTATCCTCGAACATTTTTTTGGAAATTCCGGGAGACAGTTGGTCTTCCGTAATCATTCCTTCCAGTACCTCAAAAGATGCGATATCCGCCAGATGCGCATATTCGATGTAGCCCTCCTTCCAAAGTGTTCGGAAGAACAAAATGTTTGTTTCCACAGGGTGAGGTGAAAAAACTGGACGAACCTCAAGCCCATTGATGCTGTTCCAGGTATTGAAATCAAGGTCATGAACATCAAAAAATTCCTGGAAACTGCTCTCCTCAATCGACATCAATGCTGCCAGTTTGTGAGTAACAGAAGCCCTTACCAACGGTGTGGCAAAATACTTGATTCGATGATCTGCCCGAATCAACGTAGTCAGTCCAGCAAAATGATCATCATGGGCATGCGTATGAAAGATGCCTTCAACTTCGTTGATGTCGATCCCCATCGCGTTCAAGCTATGTGATATGTTCGGCCCTGCATCAATCAAGTATATTTTCCCCTGATAATTGAGGACACTTGCCATACACGGCCGATTCACATCCCAACCATCTCCCTCACCAGTATGAACGACTGAAAAATATTCCCTCTTAAAATTGTGTAATTCGAGTTCAAAGGGCGTCTCATAATCCTCATCCTGCTTCAGATTTAAATCCACATCCAACGATTCACCTTGGTATTCGAAACGGTATACATTCATTGCCAGACGGGAGACTTCAACTCCATTGGAGATTTCCGTCTTACCCTCATCCACGATTTTAGCTTCGAGTAATTTTTCACTGGGATGGATGTGTCCAAAGGCAAAACGTAGCTTGAGACGCATCATTTCTTCGGCCTTTTCAGAATCGATTCCCGCATCGATGATTTCTTCAACAGAAGTCAGACCATAATTTCCACGGAATATGTAGTTCATTTGTTCCCGAACCAAATCTTCACGGCCAATCAGAATTGGCTTAGCTCCTGTATTATTGGGATGATTCGGAAGCAACATCCCTTGCCGGTAAAGCATCTGGAGGATGGGAAATTCTGCAAGATTTGCGAAATGACCGTTTTGGAGTTTTAAATCGGAGAGGAGGATGGCATTAGGACCTGATTCGTAGGTCATACCGTCTTTTTCGATACTTCGGATCAGACCCTTTTTCATCAGGTGTTTCACACTGTCTGCAGGACATCCACAGAGCACATTGAGGTTGGCTTCAGGAAAAGACACCCAATGTACCCCAGGTGAAACAAAAATACTTTCAATCATGAGACTGCCACTAAATTTTGATTCAACACCGCAACAGACCGTCTATTTTATTTCAAACCTCCACTCACAGGAGGAATCAATGCATAAGACTCGCCTTCCATGAGTACCTCACTCTGGGACAGGTACTCATCCTGATGAGCCACCCGAGTGACATTCAGAATCTGTTCCGAGTTAGGAAAAGTTCTCGAAAGCATATCCAGCATCTTTTCAGCAGTTGTCCCTTCAGGCAATTCATATTCAAGAAACTCTTGTCCGAAAAGGTCTTTCAGAATCGCAAAGGCTTCAATCTTTATTATCATGATTTCAACGGTTTGAAAACGAAACCCTTCCATTCAAAAACATCTAATCAACATCACTTTGAAAAAAAAGTTCGAAACACAGAGTGAACCAAGTCGTTCCCATAATGAAGAGGCTGATAAAAACCGCTGCGCTGCCAGCGTCTTTGGCCCTTTTAGAAAGGTGGTGGGTTTCTTCAGATACACGGTCCACTGCGGACTCTACTGCCGTATTGAGCAACTCAACCACCAATACCAGGAGTACAGAACAGATCAGCATCATTTTTTCTATACCCTTAAGAGGCAGAATCAGAGCGATTGGAATCAGCACTACGGCCATGAGCAGTTCGAGTCGAAAAGCCGTTTCATTGCGAAAAGTCGAGATCAGACCATCTGCGGAATAATGCAGGGCTTTCCAGACATGGAGGATTTCTGCTTTCACGATTCACGCAGGGTTGCCTGAAAGTTCTGGTTCACTTTCTTGATGATACGGTTGCGGATTTTTTCCACTTCTTTATCGCTGAGGGTTCTGTCTTTTGCCTGATAGGTCATTGAAAAACCTAAGCTTTTTTTCCCATCTCCTAAACCTTCTCCCTGAAACACATCAAAAAGCTGAACATTCTTCAGCAAAGGCTTCCCATTTTTTAGAATGAAGGGAACCAGAGTTTCTACTTCGATTGAACCGTCAACCACAAATGCCAGGTCTTCATATATCGGTGCAAAAGAAGATATTTCCTCCATTAAAAAATGAGGACTGACGGCATTCATTAATTCATGAAGTTGAAGTTCTGCACAAACCACAGGTCTGTCAGGAAGTTCAAACAGGCGTCGAACATCCGGGTGTAGTTCACCCATAATACCGATTTGCACTCCGTTTGAGATGATTTCAGAACAACGGCCAGGATGGTAAGGCAATTGCCGGGATTTCTTCCATTCAACATCAAGAAGGTGCAGGGTGGCAAATAGATTTTCAATCACCCCTTTCATGTCAAAAAAATCCATGTCTCCATCCACTGCATCATGCCAGCTCTGCTTCTCACGTTTGCCAATCATCAACAGACAGAGTTCCATTGGTTCTTTGGGAAGCACCTCGTTTTGTTCAGGAATAAAAACTCCACCCGTTTCAAATACATGAACCTGATCTTCAAATCTCAGGTTTTGCCTCGCAGAATGCAATGCTCCCGGAAGCAGTTTCCGACGAAGATGACTTCGTTCGTTGGATAGAGGATTGCGTACAGGGACATAATCTTTTTCCTCAAATCCTTCTCTCAAAAATAAATATGACTCATCCAGAGGACTGGTCATGGTGTAGGTGATGATTTCATCCAGACCTGATCCGGTGAGAATATCGCGAATCCACTCTACCCCCTGGAGTTGAATGTTTTCTCTTTGTGGAGGAAGGGCATCCCGTATCAAAGTCGAAGGCATCCGGTTATAACCATGAACCCTGGCGATTTCTTCAACCAGATCGGCAGGAATATCAATATCAAGCCGATGTGGAGGTACCGTCACATGAAGTTTTTCTTCCCCTGTCATGGTCTCGACAGAGAAACCAAGGGCTTCAAGTATTCTGATCACTTCAACTTTTTCCACCTGAATTCCAAGCACCCTTTCAAGATAAAGCAGATCCAGATCCACTGTCTGATCTTCAACCAGTCCAGGATAGAGATCAGCTGCTTGAACTTCCAGGGTTCCTCCTGCAATCGATTCGCAAAGTTCTGCCGCCCTGAGCGCGGCAGTCATGGTGCCATCCGCATTGAGACGTTTTCCAAAGCGTTCGCTAGCTTCGGTTTTTAGTTTGAGTAACTGGGAAGTACGGCGATTGTTCAAGAAATCGAAATTCGCAGATTCCAGCAAAACATCACAGGTTTCCTTATCAACCTCTGTTTCTTCTCCCCCCATTACCCCAGCAATGGCGATCAAGCCTGAACGATCGGTGATCATCAGCATCTGATCATCCAGTTTTCTTTCTTCACCGTCGAGTGTCGTCAGGATTTCACCATTCCTGGCGGCTCTTATGATGATTTCAGGAATATCTCCAGCTGCCCTTTGACATAACGCCTGATAGTCAAATGCATGAAGTGGCTGTCCAAGCTCCAACATGACGTAATTCGTAATATCAACAATATTGTTGATAGGTCGCATGCCTGCTCGCTGAAGCCGTTGCTGCAACCAAAAGGGTGAAGGTCCAATCTTTATCCCTCGTACCAGTAAGGCACTGTAACGTGGACACAAAGAGGGGTCCTCGATTTTCAGTTTCACGAAATCGGCTTCAGATGATTTCAACTTCTGATTGGGCTGTTGAAAGATCAGTCTTGAGAGGTCCGGAAGTTTTTCAGATTTAAGCCGCATCCGGGTAATGGCCGCCGTTTCCCGAGCTAGCCCAAAAATGGAAAGGAGGTGGGCGAAACCACCCTTGATATCAAATTCCAGGATCGAATCCCCAAGATAATCCTTTAGCAACCGTCCGACCGGTGCGTCTTCAGGAAGAAATAAAACTCCTTCATGTGCCTCACCCAGTCCCAATTCCAATTCGGAGCATATCATGCCCTCCGAGAGAATCCCGCGGATCTTCGAGGGTTTCAAACGAATCAGCGGGTGGTGATCATGATAAGGATCCACCAGGGTTGCTCCAGAAAGCGCTAAGGCAACTTTGGGAGGTGTTCCTCTAGGACTGTTTTCCAGTTCACGAATATTTGGCGCCCCAGTCACCACTTCCAGTGATTGATCGGTTCCGTAATCAACGGTTGCGATACTAAGACTGTCCGCATTGGGATGGGCAACCACCTTCTGCACTTCACCTACCCGGCAGTAATCCCCCCAGTTGCCACCAAGGTGTTCAATGCTTTCCACCTCCATACCAGAGATGGTCAGAACTTCGGCTAGTTTGTTAGGACTTTGATCTAGATCGACAAAATCCTGCAGCCAACTTAAGGGGATGCGCAACGCCATGGTTTACCTGAAGATTGAATGTGGACTCCAACGGCTCACACCATTTGAATCCTGGGATCACCGCATCTGTCCATCCCCTACTTTGTGGATGGAACGGCTAAGTATTGAATTTAAACGATTAATGTTCAAAGGGTGGGAGTTGAAAGGCAAGTCGGATTCAACGTAGAAACATCCTTGAATCGGACTTCAATCGGACGCAAGATCCCTACAATTCTGCTTCATCCCCGCAAACCGTCTTTGTCTTTTCTGCTGGAGTTGACGTGCACTTGAGTATTTTGGACCTGGATTCCCTTTAAGCAATTGATTCAGCCTTTGCTGTTGTTTCTGGTTCATCTGAAGACCGGTTCTATTTCGATTCCAAACATCACGATTCAGATGTTTGCTGTGTTCATCACTCATCTCTCTGATTTTTCTAAGTTCCCTAATCTGATCCTGAACCTGGATCAAACAATGGTTTTTGCTTTGTTGCCTGATGAAGATCCGGTCGGTTTCATATTCTTGAGCCCTTGCAGTGGAAGTGAAAAGTATTGCAATACAAAGCCAAGAAACAGTCAACCAAACAAAATTTTGAAAAAACCACCGGTAGAGAACATTCAAAGATGCCAGAAGAGTTTTAAGGAATTTCATAAATCGAAGTTCAAGTTTCAGTGACGGTTGCCGATAGGGAAATAAGGCAGAACGAATAATCATTCTGGATAAGCAATTTTAAAGCCTTCCGATTCATCAAAACTCGGACCTTTCTTCCGGAGTTCCTTGGTGATCATCTGAACTTGATTGAGCGATGAAAATATTGGAGATTCTATGACCCCGACTGAACAAAAAATCGAGAAGTTTCATACCATAGTTGGTGCAGACATCAGCTATCGATTTGAAAAACAAATCACTGATGCGGTGATGGAACTTGCGGAAATGCTGGAACATCGGTTTCTAGACAATGAAACCAAGGTGGATTATGCAACGCATGTTTTTGCAAAAGTTTTAGATGACCTTATGGACCTGCTGGAGCATCCCAGTCACCTCAATTGATCCAGTTGATGATCCCGAAACTCCTTCGAAAAATCCCGAGCCACCACCGATAAAGCACACTTCCTCCAGTTCCCATTCGAATTGGTTTCAAAAGTATATCCTGCTGCAGCGGATCCGGCATGGAGCACTTGCCTGGAGTGGCTGCAGTCTTTTTGCCTCCCTGTTGATCTGGTTTGAGCCTGGAAGATATTCCTTTGGCAGCCTCCTTTCCCTGAGTTTCTTTTTCCTGATACTTTCCTCAGTCTGGACTTTCTTCAGAGTTAACAAAGAGGGCTGTCTCAAAAAACTCGGAGGCACCTATTCCAATCTCACCGAGAAATTAAGAACACAATTCGATCTGGACCGAGACACTGAGATATTTTTTATAGATAAACGGATCAGTGAACAGGAAGAATCCAGACAAATCTATCAAAAATACTTCAAAGAAAAGCATGAGCAGGAACTGCTTGATTCCATCCGACGTTACTCACCAAAACCAGGATGGATCTCTGCAATCGCATTTTCAATGATTGTCCAGGCGATGCTGGCAGGTTTTTTTTTCATGGAGCAAAATCCGGCTTCTGGAGGGGGCGCCTTTTCACACACTGAGGAAGGAAAAGCCGAATCTTACAGAATCTTGTTTCCTGCTTACCTCAAACGGTCTGCGCAAAAATATCAAAACTTGCCTGAACAGCTTTCTACACCCTTAGGTAGTCAATTGGAAATGTCCTGGATCGAAATTCCCTTTTCAAAAGATTCATCCTACTTTGTGAATCCTAAAGGAAAAATCCCTCTTCAATGGACTGAAAGGGGACAGCAGATTCTGGCGAGGCTCACTCCTGAATATTCTGGAATACTCAAACTGGGCTGGGAATCAAGGGAGATTCCATGGAAAGTCATCCCGGATCAGAAACCAGTTTTGAAAGTCCAATGGCCTCAGATCAAGCATATATTCGATTCGAGCCAAATGGCCGTCCAGGTTTTCGCCGAAGACGACCATGCCCTGCACCAGGTTCAGCTTCATTATCAAGTCCAGCAGACCGGAGGCCGCTATAAAGAAATCCTTCAGTCGTATGAAGAGGACTATAAAACCTACAGTGAGAATTATGTCTGGGATCTTTCCATGACCCCCCTTCGTGCAGGAGACTCCGTCATGGTTTGGATTGAGGCGTCAGACCGGGATCTTTTGAACGGACCCAATAGCTCAGTCTCGGAAAAGTTCTTTTTCCAACTCGAAAGTCAGTCCGAGTATCACAAAAAAATACTCGCACGTTTCAACAGAATGCATTCATCCATGCAGGATCTGATGGGGAAACTGGATCTCCAGATGGTTGAAGACACGGATTTGCTTGAATCTCAAATCATCTCCGAAATGAAAACCCTCCGGGAAGATGCTTCTCACGATCTTCTTCTTTCCGGGCCTCTGAAAGCCTTTCCAGTAGAAATCGAAATGCAATTGAATTTTTATCGCCGCCAGCGTCAGTTGCTGGAAAAGCCCGAGTGTGTTCGGGAGCAGATGACTCCGATGAGTGAGGAGGAATACCGGAAGCGACTCAAAATTATAGAAACCTGCCTTTCAAATTAAGTCAGACACTCAACCATTTTCTATTCTTTCATCGAATGGCGTTTTGTGCCTGTTCCAGCATCTCATAAGCCACACTGAAGGTTTTTTCTGTAATTTCCCTGCCACCAATCAACTGAGCGATTTCTTGAGCTTTTTCTTCAGGGGTGTTCATTTTGCAGACCTCTGTATAGGTTTCATCCTTCAGAATTTGCTTCTTCACGACATAATGTGTTTCCGAAAAGGCTGCAATCTGAGGCAAATGAGTCACACACAGGGTCTGCTGTTGAAATCCTAGGTTTCGTAATTTTTGACCCACCATCTCTGCAACTCGACCACTGATGCCGGTATCGACTTCATCAAAGATCATCACCGATGCAGGATCGTGGGTTTGAAGAACCGTTTTCAAAGCCAGCATCGTCCTTGATAGCTCTCCTCCGGAGGCGACTTGAGTCAGGCTTTTCATGTTTTGACCGGGATTGACCGAGAGCATGAATTCAACATGATCGATTCCTTTTTCACTCCATTCGGTTTCATCTATACTGACCCCGTCTTTGAATCTTGTCTGAAACTGAGCTTTTTCCATCCCCAAATGCTGAAGTTGTTTGATAATCTGATCGTCCAGGTCGGTCGAAATATTTCGTCTTTTTGCAGAGAGTTTTGCTGAATTTTTTTTGAGTTCCATCAAGGCGTTTTCCTTTTGTTCTTCCAGCATCTGGCTATTCTCTTCCAGATTCAGCAGTTCCTCCTGCTCTATTTCTGCAGACTTTAGCAACTCACACAGTTCATCACTGTGACTCAACGAATATTTTCGCTGAAGCCTCTGAATCCGATTCAACCGGTCATTGAGAAAACTCAGTCTATCAGGATTGATTTCCACCAAATCATATCTTTTCTGGAGGGTCCGTCCAAAGTCTTCCAATTGGTAGAAGCATTGTTCAAGCTCCTCCAACATAGGAGCACAAGAGGGATCAAGTTCTGAAGATTCCTGGATGTTTTTGCGAAGGAATTCCATCTGCTCCATCAAAGACATCTCATTCTCAATCAACATACCTTTGGAATCAGAAAGTAATTGAATTAAATTTTCTGCGCCTGAAAGTCTTTTTGTTTCCTGGAGGAGATGTTCTTCCTCACCTGGTTCAAGTGACAACTCCTGAAGTTCCTCGATGACCTCATTCAATTCAGCAATCCGCTCCGTTCTTTGATTCAAATCTTGCTCATGCTTCGTCACACGGTCAGCTAAATCCATGTAATGAAGATAAAATTTTCCAACCTTTTCCCGAAGCGGATACAATCCTCCAAAACCGTCCAGAAAATCCAGGTGGGATGAAGTCTGGAGAAGACTCTGATGTTCATGCTGTCCATGGATCGTGATCATCGGCCTAGTCAGGGTTTTCAGATAATCTGCTGTGACTGAAACGCCGTTCACAAAGCGCCTCAGTCGCCCCTGATTGGAAAGTAGACAGCGGATGATCATTTCATCTTCCACTTCGATTCCGGATTCTTCTAAGAGTTGACAGGTTTCCTCTGCTCGTTCAAGGGAAAGTACTGCTTCCACTTCGGACTGATCTTCTCCGGAACGAACCAGGGACGTGCGTCCCCGGTCACCACGCAGCAGCATAATGGCATCAATGAGGATCGATTTTCCTGCTCCTGTTTCTCCCGTCAGGATGGAAAAACCAGAGCCGAAATCAACTTCCACCTCCTTGATGGTGGCAAAATTTCTAATCTTCAGATGGAGCAGCACGACTGCAACCCGTAGGGATTTTGGAGTGAAAAAGGGGTACATCCCTTTTGTTGAAACTTGATCATGAAACCCCCTTCACTCTTCATATTTCAAGTCCTTTTCATGATTTCGGAATAGGTTTGACGAATGCTCGTAGTGGTCTTTTCCACGATTTGAAAGAGATCTTCAGTTTCATATCCATGTCTTTTGAGAAGCATCAGGATCAGTTGCTGATCGATCCTTTCAAAATCAAGCATGTTTGTGGAATCATCATAAAGGAGCCTCAAACCATTTTCAATCAACCTCAGCAGCGTATATCCTTCCGACAAGGATCTAACTTGGACCTGATTCAATAATCCAAGATTACCGGCATTTTCGAGAGCCTTCAGGGTTTCCGTAGTCCTCATCTGAGGTAACTCACGACCATGAACCAGTTGTAAATACTGGGTAAGAAATTCAACATCCAGAAGCCCCCCACGTCCTTCCTTAAGATTTCGTTTCTTATCGGTTTCTCCGGAAAGTTCCTTTTCCTTACGGGTTCGTAAATAATGAATCTGGGAAGCGAGATCTTTGGGAGCTTCCCAGTCATATACGACATCCTGAATTCCTGATTCGACTTCTCTAAACCACCCACGCTTTGAACCAGAATGGAAAATCTGGTCCATGCCCGACCTTTTGTTTTCAGAACGTATTGTGGAAGCCCCAGCGACAACACGACCCTTGACCAGAGCCTGATGCTCCCAGGCCTGAGAATTTTGGTGATATTGAAAATACACCTCCCAGGGAGTGACCAGCATTCCCGCATTTCCTGATGGACGTAGCCTGGTATCCATTTTGTAGGCAAAACCGGTACGAGTCATGGTGGTCAGTATGGAAATCGTTCGCTGTACCAGTTTGACACCATATTCCTGGATCAAAAACCTGTCGCTTTGGGAAGCCGAAGCCTTTCCGGAATGGACAATGATCAGATCCAGATCGGAGTGATAGGTCAGTTCCCGGCCACCTAGTTTACCCAGCCCGATGATGGCAAATTCAAGTGGAGAATCCAGCATTTCGAGTGAACTCCCGTATCGACGTTCCAGTTTCCTGATCCCCATCCAGAAGGCTTCCTGAAGCACAATTTCCGCTACCAGACTCAAATTCTTCCTGGCACGTGAGTAACTGAGGATTCCCTCCAGTTCTGCGCTTCCTAAGAGAAATGTCATGGCATGCTTAAATTGCCTCAGTCGGTCGATTTGCTGTTCTTCATCACCATCTACCTCTAAAAGCATGGACCTTATCTGTTTTTGAGCAGATTCCCGGTCCACTTCAAGGCTCCTTTGTTCAAGACGATTCAGCAGTTCCAGATGATTCAGAAGATGATTCCAAAGCATTTCACTGGTTTCACAGATTCTGGCAAGCCTTGAAAGAGCGGAGGGTCTTTCGAGTAAAGGCCGATAGAGATGGATTCTCGGCCCGATCGACTCAAACAGACGCTGAAACCGTTTTTCTGTATGGGAATTCAGGTAGGGAGTTAGGCTCTGGGCCAGGTTTTGGAGGGTTCCCTTTTCCTCTTCACTAAAATTTTGAATTCGTGAACTGTTTCTGAGAGCCGCCTCGATCTCCAGATGTTTGTTGCTGAAAAGTCCACTAAAAATCACCCTGACCCGCCCCATTACATCTTTCAGATCGGAGAGGAATTGCTGCCGCGCTTTTTCCGGATCCAAATCATCATAACCCATACATCGTGCAAGATGCCGTTGTGGTTCAGCATGTAATGGAATGGTATGGGTCTGCTGTTCCTCCCGCATCTGCAGTCGATGTTCGACACGACGAAGAAAAATATAAGCCCCTTTCAAATGGGCTCCATCCAATGCCGGAATCAAAGCAGCTTCTTCGATCGCTTCCAGCGCTTTAAGGGTGTTGGTCTGCCTGAGCGCTTTTCTGCCTCCTCCGTAAAGCAGTTGGAAGGTCTGGACAAAGAATTCTACTTCACGGATCCCTCCAACTCCCAACTTTACGTTCAATTGGTTTTCCCGAAGATGCTCCTCTTCGATGCGCTCCTTCATATGCTGGATGTCACGGGACAACCTTTCATCCATAAGCCGGCTATAAATGAAGGGGGTAATCATGGATTCAAAAGATTTTTTTGTCCTCTCACATCCCGCAACTCCCCTGCTTTTGATCAAAGCCTGGCGTTCCCATAATTCCCCTTTGGCGGAGTAATAAAGTTCGACTTCATCCAAAGACTGAACCAAAGGAGCGCGATTTCCTCCTGGACGAAGCCTCATGTCAACCCTGGCCAGGAAACCCTCTTCTGTCAAATCACTCATGACATCGATCAGGTTCCTTGCAACCTTGAGTCGATGCCGGTTGGACTGCTCCTGTTCCTCAGCTGGAATTAAATCATCATGGATAAAAATCAGGTCCACATCCGAAGAATGATTCAGTTCACTTCCCCCCAGTTTGCCCATCCCCAGGATCATGAACGGAGTTTCAGAAAAACGAACTTCATCCTTTTTTTGGAGATGGGCATGGATTTCTTCCAGGGCAACCTGCAGCAGGGTTTCCGCCACGGAAGCCCATTCCTCCAGGGTCTCGACAAAAGCTTCACTGAGACAGAAGTCACGAAGACTGATCCTGAGAAACTCACGATACTTCCAGCGTCTCAGGATATTTTTAAGATCCCCCAGGGTCTCTGGTTCCAAACGGCGGACCCGTGCTCTGAGTTCCTCCAGCATGCTTTCGGAAGACCTGGCTGCTTTCCAAGCATTAAGGGAGCAAAACTCCAAAGCCAGATGCGGATCTCGGATCAGTTTCCGGGAAAGGTAGTCACTACGACCGAAAACGCTCAGCAGTTGCGGAACCCGGGGGGATGCAAAATCGAAGGGTGCTGAATGTTCTAAAGCATAGGCTTCAGAGAAATCCAGTAATTGCTGGAAGGCTGAAAGAGGATTTCCAGATCCCAGCAATATCGGCAGTAATTTTTTACGAGAAGCCTGAAACCCTTGGAGCTGATCCGATTTGGTCAGCTGTTCTTCGAGATCAGGGAGATTGAGGCCGGAAAAAACACCAGAAGGGTCTTCGGTGAGAACTCCTTTCCAACTGACGACAGGATCCCGTGTCAGAAGGTGTTCAATCCAGTTTTTGAGATTCAATGGTGAACGGAGGAAAATAATTTGCTGAAGTCAGCATCTTTCCTCCGTTTCTACCTCACTCAGTAGTTAAAGTACAGACTGAATTCATGGGGGTGGGGCCGAGAATCAATCGCTTGGACTTCCTCTTCCATCTTGTAATCCACCCAGTAATCGATCACATCCTTAGTGAATACATTTCCTTTCAGCATAAATTCATGATCCGCTTGAAGAGCCTCTAGGGATTCATAAAGGGACCTCGGCATCTTTCCGATTTTGTTCAACTTTTCTGGAGGTAGATCGTAGATGTTCACATCCATCGGGTCACCCGGGTCGATTTTGTTCTGAATTCCATCCAGCCCAGCCATCAACATCGCGGCAAAGGCGATATAAACATTTGCTCCTGGATCCGGACAACGATATTCCAAACGACGAGCTTTGGGAGAATCCACCACTGGGATACGAACGGTAGCAGAGCGGTTACGGTTGGAATAGGCGAGATTGATCGGCGCTTCAAAACCTGGTACCAGACGCTTGTATGAATTGGTCAAAGGATTAGTGAAAGCAGCCAGTGCAGGGGCGTGATTGAGAATGCCACCGATGTAGTAGAGAGCATCCTGGCTCAAACCTCCATACTGATCTCCTGCAAAAAGAGGTTGACCATTTTTCCATAATGATTGGTGGGTATGCATCCCATTTCCGTTGTCGTTGAACATCGGCTTCGGCATGAAAGTCGCTGCCTTCCCATTTTCCCGAGCAACATTTCTGATGATGTATTTGAACCACTGCAGATTGTCCGCAGTTTTGAGCAGGGTATCGAACTTGATGTCGATTTCATGCTGAGCAGGAGCAACTTCATGGTGCTGTGCTTCGACCGTGATCCCCATTTCTTCGAGTTTGAGCACCATTTCAGCACGGATGTCGCGGTCCTGGTCAAAGGGTGCCGTGGGAAAGTATCCAAGTTTGTGTCCATGCTTGTAAGCCTTGTTTCCCCCCGGTTCATCGGTCCCGGTGTTCCACGGACATTCCGGAGAATCAATCGCATAAAAGCCTCCCTCTGCATCCTGAGCATAACGGACATCATCGAACATGAAGAATTCCGCTTCAGGACCGAAGAAAGCGGTGTCCGCTATCCCAGTGGAAATCAGATATTTTTCAGCTTTTGAAGCAATATTACGCGGATCACGGGTATAACCCTCTCCAGTGATCGGGTCAATGATGTCGCAAATGATGGACAGGGTCGGATGGGCATAAAACGGATCCATCGTAGCCGTGCTGAGATCCGGCATGACTTTCATGTCACTGCTGTCGATGGTCTGCCAGCAACGGATGCTCGAACCGTCAAACATCCTGCCTTCTTCCAACATTTCCTCACTGAGGTCGGAAATGGAAACAGAAAAATGCTGCCAGGTTCCAAGAAAATCAATGAATTTCAAATCGACCATCACAGCATTATTTGTTTTTGCTAAATCAATTACTTCTTTAGGGGATTTCATAGACTCCTTAAAAAATGAATAAGAATTTGTTTTGATCCGGAATTGGAATTCAAGTTTACCTATTAAAGCATTGCTTACTTCCGGATTAGACCAAAATAATTAAGAGCAATAAATGAACCATTGTCAAGTTATTGATTTTATTATTTTATTTATTTCCAAATTTAAAAGAAATGCCTATTTTTTGTGCGCTTGCTCAAGAAAACGGCTTATTGACAATTTGTTGTCTTTTTTACTAGGTCATCACCTTCGGTCAGAGTCTCATTCATTCAGTGATGAATTTTTGAATTCTACGACCTGAATAATTTTTAAAAGGGAAACGGTTTAAAATACAGGACCGTTCAGGAATCCTTTCTGCAATGCAACCAAGAAATTGACACTTTAACTAACATTTATTGCTCTAAAATTACACCTCGGGAATGCAAATCGGGTCTCCACCCTTTGGTATGTTGCTTGCTTTGAGTCTCGTCTAACACTGACGCACTCATTTCATCAAATTGCTTCATGAGCGGATTGACAAGCTTAGTTCAGGCAGGCGGGGTCCTGGAAAAAAAGATCGAAACAGTAGCCAACAATTTAGCAAACGTCAGCACTGTTGGATTCAAAGAAGACCAACCATCATTCAGGGAGGTACTTTCCACGGTGCAGCGTGTGGTTCCTCAATCAGAAGAAGAGAATTTTCTTTCCCATGAATACCTAGACCAATATGTAGGCATGGATAAATCTGCCGTGATGGTGGATGAAATCGGGAAAAATTTCACAACAGGACGGTTCCGCGATACCGGCAACGAACTCGACTTGTCGTTGGAAAATGAAGGATTCTTCAGCATCAGCACACCGCAGGGGGAACGCTATACACGTGCCGGTAATTTTAAACTGGATTCACAGGGAAGAATGGTGACCCAGGATGGTTTCCCACTTTTAGGCAAGAAAGGCCCGATACAGATCAAGGGGAATGGTCCGATCCAGGTTGATGGAAATGGACAGGTCGCTGTCGAAGGAACAATCATGGACCAGTTGAAAACCGTCAGGTTCAGAAACCAGGACCAACTCCAGAAACTTGGAAATCATTTTTATGCGCCTATCCGGAGTGACGATGTCCCGATTCCTTCCCGGGAAATTCTTGTCAGGCAAGGAATGCTGGAGCAATCCAATGTAAACACGGTGATGGAGATGTCACGCATGGTCAACGCAACCCGTTCTTATGAAATGGTACAAAAGGCGATCATGAACCTCGACAACATCGATGAAAAAGCAATCTCGATTTCAAGAGTCAGTTGACCGATGCAAATAATAACCTTCAACCCTAAAGGAGTTGACCGCCCATGATGCGCGCTCTCTACACGGCTGCCACCGGCATGGCTGCCCAACAAAGAAATATCGACACCACAGCCAACAATCTGGCCAACGTCAACACCACCGGTTACAAAAAAAGCAAAGTCCATTTCCAGGACCTGCTTTATCACAACGAACGGACGGCGGGAGTTCCTTCTTCCGTTTCAACCCAGGTCCCAGTCGGTCTGCACGTGGGTCATGGTGTGAAATTCATCGGCACAGAAAAAATCCACACCCAAGGAAATCTGGAAAACACCGGTAACGATCTTGATATCAGTATTGATGGACACGGTTTTTTTCAGATCCTTCAACCGAATGGAATCGTGGGTTATTCCCGTGACGGACATTTCAACATCGATGGAATGGGAAGACTGGTCACCAATGATGGCATGCTGCTCGACCCAGAAATTAATATTCCGCAGGACACCAGAAAAATAGAAGTTGGTTTTGACGGTACCGTAACCGTCTTTCTGCGTGATGAAACTATGCCGGAAGCGATCGGCAGCGTTCAGCTTGCTCGCTTCCAAAATCCAGCAGGATTGACTCCGACTGGAAAAAATCTATATGTTTCCACTCCTGCTTCAGGAAACGCGATTGTTGATGCCCCTGGTGCCAACAGCATGGGCACTCTCACTCAGGGATTCCTAGAACGTTCGAATGTGTCGCTGGTAGAAGAAATGGTAAACATGATCACTTCGCAGCGTGCTTATGAAGTCAATTCAAAGGCCATCCAGTCGGCTGACGAAATGCTCAAAAATACCAATAACCTGGTTCGGTAATCGATCCTTGAATTGAGCTGATGCTGCTACAAAAATCTTGTCCTGAAATACAGAATCGAACTGAACCAAACCTTTTGAGCTGGTTCAGTTCGATCCTTGATATCGAAATGCTCAAGAGGTTGATGATTTCTTTAAGCTTAACGACGGTTCTGCTTGTTTTCCTTAGCTCATCACCTGTTTGGGCAGTTCAGGATGACCGACTCGGGGAGGATCAAATGATCCGTATTCTGCTTCCAGAGTCATCGGTGGTGCAAAAAGAAACCTATCGCCTGGGTGACATCGCCAGGCTCGAAGGCCCTGACCCTCACCTGATCGCAAGGCTGGAGAGAATCAAAATCGGACGTTCCCCACTTCCTGGAAGAAATCTGAACGTTTCCCGGTCGATCATGCTATCCCGTATACGGTCTGCAAAAATCGACACTAAGAAGATTGTCTTCCCTGCCAGCCAGAGCACACGCATTCAACGTGCGGCCCTTAAGATTCCCGGTAAGGACATCGATGAGTCCGTATTGAATCACATCCGGGATGCGTATTCTGGAATGGACATCAAACCCCGGATCCTGGCAAAAACCCGTGATGTATTCCTCCCTCGCGGAGAGGTAAGTTACAGATTCATAAAAAAAGGACGTCACCTCAAAGAAGGTGGATATCAGACTTTTGAAATCGAATTTAGTGTCGATGGAAAATCCATCCGAAAAGTACCAGTACGGACCTACATCAAACTTTATAAAGATGTGCTGATTGCAAAAGACACCATCAAAGAAGATCACATCATCAGTGAAGCAGACATTCTCAAAGTCCGGCGCAATGTCGACCGGATGCCATCCGCTTATGTTACAGATGAAGAAGATATCCTTGGCAAGATAGCATCCAGAGCGATCAATCCCAACGAAGTCATCCAGGAAACAACCGTCTCTGCAGTACCCGTGATTAAGTCTGGAGACCGCTTGATGATTGTCTTTGAAACTCCAAATTTAAGATTGACCGCACCTGGAATCTCACTGCAAAAAGGGGCCCTTGGTGACCGGATTCAAGTTCGAAATCTGCAAAGTAAAATCCTCGTCTATGCGACCGTCCAGGACAGGAACCATGTCCAGGTTAACTGAAAAACTGATGTCTAATCTTTCAAAAAAAATATCCACTCAGAACGGATTTCGTTTGGTGGTAAAACTGAGATCCACACTAGGTAAAATTTTGCTGGTACTTCTTTTTCTCTTTTCGTTTGCAGCTTGCAGAACGCCTTTCAATCAGCCACAAACCCCTAGCGCCAGCCAGACTGCCGTTTCAAAGTCAAAAAAAACAACGAACGCCCGCTTAAGTTCAGAAAAAAGGCTGCGACGGAAAAGAATATCAGTCAGCAGAAATCTCTATGAGGGATCACTTTGGCGTTATGAATCTTCTTTTGGCAACATCCTCAGGGATCATCGGGCGCGTTTTCGTGGTGATTTGATGACCATCAGCGAACTCCCTGCTGTCGTCAATGTCGCGGAACCAAAAGCCGAAGCAGAAGGTGAAGCAGCGGCCCCCACCAACGACACTCAGCGTGCAAGCCTGCTTCTGGAAGCCATCACGATGAGAGATGAAATTGAGAATGAGCAAAATGATATCCTCAGAAGTCTTGAAACCATTTCAGCACGGGTGACTAAAGTCCTTCCCGACGGGAATATGCTGATTAAAGGCCAGAAAATCGATTATCGCCAGCGCAACCAGGTACGTTACATCACCACCATAACCGGTATCCTGCGCCCCGCTGATGTCGATGATTCAAACATCGTTTCTGCGACTAAACTTGCCAATCCTAATGTCAAAATTAAAAGACAGCAATCAGGAACTTTCATCCGTGAACGGCTTCAGAAACTGGCTCCTTTAGTGGGTCAGCAAAAAGCAGGATTGCTTGGCCGCCTCGGTGATTTTGCCAAACAATGAACTCAGGGGAATTCCCCCTTTTTTCCAATTCATGGGAAAAAAAAATCACACCTCTAAATCATCACGTTCAACCATCTCTAGATAGGATTCTTTCGTCCGTTTCTCTTTTTTCCCATCCCATCAAAAAGATAAAGAGGAGATTTCGTACACTTTTATTCGAAAGGGGTAAATTCTCAGAGTTGGACTTTTATCGTTTCTTTTCATAAAAATATATTTGGCGAGTCTTGAAGCATTTAAATCATGGGCTCTCACTTTTTAAGCAATTTTGTATCTATTTCAGTAAAAACATCTGATGAGTGAGGAAGTCTCTAATCCCGATTTGCGTTCCCAGGACGAACGCCAGCTTGAACTGATCCGTGACCTGAACAGCCGGGTTCCCTCCAATCCTCAAGGGGACGCAGCCGAAGCAGGTCTGAAAAAAATCCTCCAATCCCTTAATAAAAATTCTCTTAGCGACGCTTTGCGTGATTCTTTTTCGGCGGAAAAGCTCAAGGAGTGGAAGGAATACGCGGACAAGGAATTTGAGGCAATGGGACAGATCAACCGTAAACGGGTTCGCAATTTAGCCATTTTGTCTGATGAAGACATGCACCGAACCATGTTTGAGGGGTTCTTCCTTTTCGATATCAATCCCCTTGATGCCCCAACAGCCGAGGTCCAAGCCCGTACTGGCGAGTTCGATGATGAGGGGAAACCCATCATGAAAACCTTCTCTTATGAAGTGTTTCAAAAGAATGCTTTATACGGAATCGAAGGAGTGGAGCGATTTGTTCCGAAATCCATCTGTGAAGGGGAAGAGGGGATGCACGCCTACCTCAAAGAAGAATATCCTGATCGGGTTCAGCACTTCCAGAAGGCAGAATACAAACCAATCAAGGCACTGACCACCATCGGTAGTCTAGGGGGGATCGGACACAAACCGGATTCCGACATGGACGCTCAGGTGATCATCAATACCAACCCCGAATACCGTTATTGCTGGAGCGACGCTGATTTTTTCCTGGCACTCCTATGCCGTATTATTGAGCGATTCTATGATCACTATTTCCTCCGTGGAATGGATCCCAAAAGCCGGGTAGAACTCAGAAAAACTGCCTCCAGCGTTCTTTTGGAAGAGTTCCAGGATGGTGTTTCTCCGGAAGAAGGAAAAGTCGTGGAATTCATCTTCACCAGCCGATACCGGAAAGAAAAACAGCGACTCATTCTGGAACATCTGCAATCCCAGGAAGCAGAAAAACAAACTGAAGCATTTATGCCGATCATTCTGGAATCACTGAAGGAGTTCCCGGACTGTGAAATGCTGATCGAACCACTTCGGCAATTTTTCGGATTTTTACAGAAAACTCCTGCAGACGAACTTCGCACAAAAGGATTTTCTTATTCGGTTCAGCAGTTCAGTCAGGACAAACTAATGGGCTGGCTGACTCAATACTTCAGAACCACTTTCCTGGGAGTCGAAGGAGCACGACAGATCCTTTGGCGCTATGCAATTCAAAACAATTTATCCCCTGAAAAAGTCCCAGAAGATAAACAAAAGGCCTGTTTCCTGGAGAACATCTCCAGCAACAACCAACTCAACCAGCTTCTTTTGGAATTCCTTGATTTCCTAATGGATCAGCTTTCCCATTCGGGTCGAGGAAAAGTTCCAGAAATGGTTCAGATGCTTCAACAAAAATTTGGGGCTAACGGACTGGATTTTCCAGAGGATTTGACCACCAGGCTGCAAGAAAAACTCGATGCACAATATCGGTTGCACATGGTTGCGTTGATTGAAGCACGGTCTGATTTTGAGGCAATGGGATTTGAAGCCGAACTCGAATTTCCTCTGCATCTTAAAATTCAACAATCCGAAGCCTATCTGACCCAAAAATATCCCAGCACTGAAATTCATTTCTTTACCAATATCCTTCGGAAGCAACGTGCCGGACATCACACTCCCTATTTGGTATCCCCGGAAGGAAGCATGGCCTATTCCCTGATGCTGAATGATTTTCTTTTGAATCCAGCAGTCATGATGTGCGGTGTTCCTCCGATGCCTTTTGATCTTCCAAAGGATTTTAAAGTCATTTCCTCCATCGGAGTGTTTCCAGATGCAGATTGGACCTTGAATCAGTCTATCGAAATCATCGAAGCACCTCCCAAGCCTGAGACTGAAGGAGAATCATCTGAAGAAGAGGAATCTCCTCCCGAGCCTGCTGCTTCCGGGGCAGACGTGGAAAAGGAATCATTTGTTCTGGGACATTTGCCCAATTGGGGCGAGATCCATATCCCACGTAAAAAATTCCTTGAGCACTCGGTACCGATCTTCCTCAGAGAAAGTGAAAAAGTCAGTCACCGTAATCTTCCCAAAGCACTTTTAAACTGCTGGTGGCTCGAAATGATCGTCTGTATCGACAAGGAAGAGGACCTGCCAACCAGCTTGACCCGATTACTCTGGAATCCTGATCAACGTTACTTCCTATCCGACGAGATCAATGGCCCGTTGATCGATGCCATCATAAAACTTGAAACCGATTATCCAGGACTTCCTCTGGATCCCTGGTGGCTTAAATTTACAGAGATGCTGGCAAGGTTTGAAAGTTATGAACAGGATGAAGACGAAAAGGATTTCTCCCTAGGAACCCTTAGTGTGACACAAAAACAAATTATTTTTTGTTTCGCACAGCACCTAAGAATCTCCGACATCATTAATTATGGAGACCAGGGAAAAGCCAAATGGCTCGATGACGATGCTACCTGGCGCTCTAGGGCGATGGTTGATTATTACAATGTCTTTTTCAGCGATCCTGAAGAACGTGCCGAGGTGGTTCGTTTTTCTCAGGGTAGAGATGACGCCGGGAACCGGGTCGAAAAAGTGCTTAAACTGCTTTTCCTGGAATCGATGAAACGGGTTGAAAGCAAACTCTGCACAATTGGATTAGATCATGCCGTCGAAAACATCAGCAACCATTTGGTAAGGATCAGTGCAGAATCACTCGACTTAGAAAACGCGAGAAAATACCTGCACCCCCTTCTCGCTGTGGTGAACCAAAGGGTTGCCATCGAAGATAAAAAAGTGCTGATCAAAGTCAAAAAGAAAATGCCGATGAATGCACTCGAAAAGATGCAGGCAAAAAACATTTACGATGATCATAAAAAACTGAAAAGCGTTCAGGGAAATATTGTCGAATACTTTGGTCAGTTTAAAATGAAAATCGAGGAGGGATGGGTCCGAAAGGCGATTGAGGAGTCCAAAGTTGCCATTGCTGGTGACTCCCTGGAAAACGTGATCTTCAAATATCATTTTGACAGAAATTTCGAACGTAAACCTTTTCAAATTCCTCTGCCGATTTCCAAAAGCCTCAGCATTCCAAGAAACCGGATCAAAGTCGACTTCAATCAAAAAACAGGGAAATGGCTGTTCAGTTCAATGCTGACCAAACAGGAAGCAGGAGGAGGAGGAGATTCAGTCCTACCAATGTTCGAGGCTCCTTTAGTAGACGGTCTCTCGAGATGTGTTTCTAGCGGTTATGTGGGCTTTGGAGGAAAGTATTTGTCAACATTTGAAAAACCTCCTGCACAAGCCCGGAGTGAAGTGGCAACCAACCCAGTCACCGGGCAGGACCTTTTCAACCTGGCCCAGGAAATTAAATCAACTTTTCCTTCCATGCATGCCTCTTCACAGGAGGTACTTGAGAACATTCACTATGTTCGTGAAGTTTTCATGATATGTCATGTTAACCGTTACAATGTGATTTCGTTGGTGATACGCGACAATATGGGAGAACAATTTGCCATCAATTTTGATATCAAAAGCATCCCGGTTAAAAAAGTTCCTCCAAAACTTCGAATCGGCGGGGATGAACAATTTCCAGAATTTCTGTTGCGGTTCAACAGCCAGCAATGTCGTGTTCTTTTTCTCAGGCATCTTGCTGCCCTCAAAATTCCCATCTTGAGCAGTAACCGCCCGAAACTGAGCATCTGGATCAACGCGGGCAAATATGATCTTCCGATAGCCCAGAAATTTTTGCAGCGCTATATCAACGGAATCGCAAAAACCCTTTGGCCTCAGGATTCAATTGGGACAAGGGAGCAGTTGAAACCTACTGCACTTGATAAAACCTTCGACGAAATGGGACAAGAAGCTCTGAATTAGGGTTTTCTTATTCTTTCCCATTTTTTTACCGTATTCTTCAGCGATGGCCTTATGACACAATACAGCCTGAAAAATCCATTTGCTGAGAAAGATCCTTCCTCTCATATGAACGGAAATATCCCTGAAACTCCTTCCCGTTATCACGAAATGTTGGAACGCGGAAAGGAACTCCTGGAACTTCCTAAAAAAGGAGGAGGAGAAAGCCGAGTTCAGATACAGCATGGCAAAGGCCGGATGACTGTCTGGGAAAGGATCAAGGTACTGACCGACAAAGAACCGCACATCACTTTTCAGAATTGGGGGGCTCAACTTGACGGTGCAGGAATCGTAACCGGGATCATGAACATTAAGGGGCGAGACGTTGCCCTATACGGTCACGATTTCACCGTCCGTGCAGGATCGATGGACGCCACCAACGGTGCCAAACTCGCACGACAGATCCTGATGGCCGGAGAACACGGAATCCCTTTGATTGGGATGAACGATTCTGCCGGAGCTTTCGTGCCGGCAGGAGTCGGAGGGCTTGACGGCTATTCTGAAGCCTTCCAAGCGATGCGAAAGATCAGCGGAGTGGTGCCTTCCATCATGCTCATGTTCGGTTACAATGCTGGAGGGGGAGCATACCTTCCGCGACAAGGTTCATTTCTGATTCAACCCAATGACACCTTTTTCGGACTGACTGGCCCTGATGTCGTGCGTGAGGCACTTGGGGAGGACATCACTCCAGACCAGTTGGGCGGTCCCCGGGTTCACTCCCAAAGTGGAGTCGTCGATGTCAGTGCCGAAGATGAACTGGGGGCTCTGAGAACAGCACTCAGGCTTTTGAGTTACCTTCCTAATAACAACCGCGAATTGGCGCCTTTTGTGGAAACTTCCCTTGATTTGGAAGGATTTGTTGAAGAGGAGGCAATCTTGCTCCGTAAAACCTTTGCCGAATCATCATCAGGATTCAACACTCCCTTAGACATGAGACTGCTTCTTCAGCAGATGGTCGATTATGGAGATTATTTCGAACTCCAACCCGATAGAGGGAAGCAATTGATCACCGCTTTTGGTCGCATGGGCGGTTCTGTCGTGGGTTTTCTGGCTAACAACAGTGCCTTCAATTCGGGCAACATCGATGTTGATGCTTCCCGCAAAGGTAAGAAGTTCATGCGTTTCTGCAACCTCTTCAACACTCCGGTCATTTTTTTGGAAGATGTCAGTGGTTACGCTCCAGGTTCCGAACAGGAACGGGCAGGCATAGTCCAGGCGGGCCGTGAGCTATTGGATTCGATCATTGACCTCCGGGTTCCAAGACTGACTTTGATAGTCCGGAATGCCTTTGGTGGAGCCTACTGTGCTTGGAACAGTTACCACATTGGAGCAGATTTTGTCTTTGCGTTACCCACTTCCAGGATCTCGGTGATGGGGCCTGCCGGTCGACAGTATGTCTACAAAGAGGAATACAGGAACATCATGAAACAATACCGTGATGATATTGATTCAGGGAAAGATAAATCTGATGCAGTGACTCAACGTGATCAAGCACTTGAAGGGCTTACCGAGCGCTATGAGCGCGAACTTCTCAATCCGGAAGAAGCCCTCAAACTCGGTTCTGTTTCCAGCCTCGTGATGCCAGGTTACAGCCGTCAGGTTTTAGGATCATCCCTGCATTATCTCCTGCGCCATTACCAACCCAGTCCTCTTGCAGGGCCGCAGCGCGAATAAAGCAAAATTTTTGAGTGGGTTTGAACCATTGTCCTTTTTTCTGACTCCACCTGCTGAAATTATCTCCCGATGATTGAAAACTCGGACACCACATTATAAGATGGGTTCTCATCAATGTCCCATCCATCCGAATAAAAAGTGAACGATGAAAAAACTCTTCTCAACTGATTTTCTTCTAGTAGTGATCATCATTCTCGGTGCTTACTGGCTTTTTTTTAAGGATGATGAAAGTTCCCGACAAAATTTTTATGTCTCCTCCAATGTTCCAATTGGAGTTAGTGATTCCTTCAATCAGCAGGCAATCGAAAAACTGGGCTTGGACTTGACCGAAAATCTGGATCCGCGCTTGATCCCGGACCTGATGACTGAAGCAATGCGCGAAACGGTTCAAGCCAAGCCTTCAGAAAAAGATTTTCTTCCCACTTTGGTGAATCGT
>NYUB01000157.1 GCA_002683785.1 Deltaproteobacteria bacterium | reverse complement strand
TTTTTCCAACATTTTATTTTGAGGAATTATGAATAAGAAAATGAATAGCCAAATGGTGGCTTTCACTTTAAGTGTTTTGTTTTTGATGATCCCTTTTCATTCGATTCTGGCGAGTGGAAAGGTGGTTCTTTACAGTGCTCACAAACAGGCGATTATTGATGCAATGGTACCTCTTTTTGAAAGTAAAACAGGTATTAAGGCAGAAGTAATCAAGGCTGGATCCGGTGATATTATTAATCGGGCTAATGCTGAGCGAGGAAATCCACAAGCAGATGTCATTTGGTCTATTGGAGGGGAACAACTGGAGGCAAGTTCCGACATACTTCAAAAATTCACCCCAAAGGATTATAACAAAATTGATCCTGTTTTTATGGTTGGAACAAATTGGCTGCCTTACACTGCAATAGTAAATGTTTTTATTGTGAATAAGCAGCTTCTAAAACCCAATCAATATCCTCGAACTTGGAAGGATTTGGGCAGATCGAATCTTAAAGGACGAATTTCTTCTGCAAGAGCTGACAAATCAGGATCTTCCTATATGCAACTTGCAACTGTACTTACCATCTATGGTGATAAAGGTTGGGATGTATACAAACCAATACTCCAAAATTTTGTTCTTTCAGGAAGTTCGAGCGCAGTACCTCGATTTGTAAATGATGGTGAAGCTTCAGTGGGTGTTACATTAGAGGACAATGCCTATAAATACGTTCAAGGAGGAGGCCCCGTCGAAATCGTCTATCCAGAGGATGGAACTGTAGCAGCACCTGATGGGATTGCTCTTGTAAAAAATGGGCCTAATTCTAAAAACGGAAAAATTTTCATTGATTGGGCACTGTCAAAAGAAACACAGAATTTTCTTGTACAGGAAATGGGCAGACGCCCAATCCGTACGGATGTTTCAGCAAGTGGTGATTTACCTCCTCTTTCTTCATTCAAAGTTGTTCCATATGATTTTTCCTGGTCAGCAGGAAACAAAGATCTATTTCGAAAGAAATGGAATGACATCTTGATTGGAGATTGATTCAAGAAATTTTTTTAACTATTCAGGCTGCGATTAAATATTCAATATATATTGTTACTCTTGTGATCGTATTTAATACCAATTGCAGCCTCCCCCTCCATTCAAAAAGTTGGATTAAATGTCATCCGTCCAACTAATCAATATTGTAAAAAATTACGGCCAGGTAAAAGCCCTGAATGATGTGAATTTAGACATCAATTCAGGAGAACTTTTTACACTGTTAGGTCCAAGTGGTTGTGGAAAAACCACCTTGCTCCGGACCATTGCTGGTTTTCATAAGCAAGATTCAGGAACCATTAAAATTGATGGTTCAGAAATCGATGATTTGCCGGCTTACCGACGTGACACGGGCATGGTATTCCAGGATTATGCGATTTTTCCACATTTGTCTGTAGGAGATAATGTTGGTTTCGGATTAAGAAACAAAAATGTACCTCCGAGGGAAATAAAAGATCGTGTTGCAGAAGCACTTGAAACAGTAAGGCTATCGGGTCTGGAAAATCGGTTGCCCAATGAATTGAGTGGTGGACAACAACAACGTGTAGGCCTTGCAAGGGCTTTAGTCATCCAACCCAAAGTCCTTTTAATGGATGAACCCCTATCTAATCTTGATGCAAAACTTAGGATCGAACTTCGAGAAGACATCAGGGAAATTCAAAAAAAACTGAAAACGACAACAATTTATGTCACCCATGACCAGGAAGAAGCTTTAGTTATTTCTGATCGGATTTGTATCATGAATTCTGGTGAAGTCTCCCAAGTTGACACACCATGGACGGTCTATAAAAATCCTGAGAAATATTTTGTGGCTTCGTTTGTAGGTAGTATGAATTTTGTGAAATGGCCGAGACAGTCCTGGCTCAAAAATAATCCATTATCACTCAAAGAAATTTCACTTTCATCAAAAGGTGTCGTATTAGATCCGAATAAAGAAAATATCATCGCTGGGGTTAGACCAGAAGACATCAGTCTCACGAGTGAACCCATTGATAAAGATCATCAAAACATTGTCATGTCAGGAATCATCGAAAAAATTTCCTTTTCAGGCCGGGAAGCATTTTTCCATATATTATTAGAGGAAGAGGTGAGGCTCCTTGTTAATGTATCTCGTCCCGATGAATTGTCGCTCAAGGAGATTGGGGAAACAATTAATTTGGTTTTTCCTAAAAATGCATTGATGTTTTTTGACGAAAAAAGTGGATCAAGGTGCTAACCAAGTATGAAATTATTGAATTCAGTCAATAACATTTGGACTTATGTTATTATTTTAGCCTTTGGAGTTATTGGGCTTCTATTAATTTTTCCTCTCTTCAATATATTTCTCTCAAGTTTTATTGACAACGAGAGTGGTGTCCTTACATTCCAAAATTATATAGATATTCTAGGAAGACGTTATTACAGAACAGCAATATACAATTCTGTCGTCGTTGGCGTAGCAGGGATGATTGGAGCACTCGTCATAGGCATTCCTCTCGCTTATTTTACATCACGTTTTCATATCATAGGGAAATCACTGATTACGACTTTGGCCATCCTGGCTCTGGTCTCACCTCCCTTTATTGGGGCATATGCCTGGATAACGATGCTGGGTTCAAATGGATGGTTAAGGCATATTTTAGAGAATGTTGGTATTTCAATACCCACCATTTATGGACCTTTAGGAATTATTCTTGTTTTTAGCTTAAAATTTTATCCTTTTGTCTTTTTATTGACTGCAGGAGCCTTGAGCACCATTAACGTTTCACTTGAAGATGCAGCGGATAATTTAGGATGCAGCCCATTTTCGAAATTCATTCGAGTAACATTACCCCTTGTATTTCCAGCAGTAAGCGCTGGAGCCCTACTAGCCTTTGTGCTTTCACTAGCTGATTTTGGAACTCCTTCAATCATAGGACGAAATTATAGAGTGTTGTCTACACTTGCCTATAACTTGTATACAAGTGAAATGGGAGGGAATCCTGGACTTGCTTCTACAGTGAGCATTATCCTGATTTGCATCTCACTGATCTTTGTTTATTTTCAGAGAAACTTGATTAAGAAGAAGGATTATGGAAGCAGCCTGATTCGTCGGCCGGAAGTAAAGAAACTCAAACAAGCTTATTCTATTCCTGTTCATTTCTTATGTTATTTTTTAGTTATCTTAAGTTCAATACCCTCCATTGTCGTCATATTTAATTCATTCAGGAATACAAGTGGGCCAGTATTTAAACCGGGGTTTGGTCTTGATAGCTACCGTCGTATAATTGGTGATGTCCCTGAAGCGATTCTCAACAGTTTTTTATTTTCAATTGCTTCAGTGTTGATGGTAGTTGTATTGGGAACCCTTATCGGATATGTAATTGCTCGAAAACCTTCCGTCCTAACAGGGTTTTTGGATTCCATGATAATGATTCCATACATTGTACCTGGCATAGTACTGGGATTGGGATTAATTGTAACATACAACTCAAAACCATTTGTCTTGGTAGGGACCCCACTAATTATCATATTGGCCATTTTTATTCGAAGATTACCTTATTCAGTCCGGTCCAGTGCTTCTATTCTCAAACAAATACGAACCGGTGTTGAAGAAGCAGCTATCAATCTTGGAACAATTCCGAGTAAGGCTTTTTTGAAAATCACGTTGCCTCTGATGATGCCAGGTGTGATCGCAGGCGCCTTGATGGCATTTGTAACGGCAATCAACGAACTGTCTTCATCGATTATCCTCTACGTTGGTGGGACGGTCACAATGCCTGTTCGGATTTATCTCTCCGTGCTTGATGGCGAGTTTGGAACTGCTGCAGCCCTCTCTTCCATACTTTTAATCACAACAGGTCTTGCCGTTTATGGGGTTTTGTCAATTTCAGAATCAAAAGAGAACGTTTTCGTATGAGTACTTCTGAAATAAAAGCTATTTTATTCGATTTGGGAAACGTTCTTATCAAAATTGATTTTTCAAGAGTGATTTCTGAATGGGTGAGATTTTCAGGAAAAGATGATATCCAGATATCCTCAGACTCCATACTTGGCAGTGAAAATGAAAAATATGAAAGAGGGGAAATATCAACTCAACAATTTGTAAGTTCATTAAAAAGAGAACTAAAACTAAATATTTCTGACGAAAAATTTCTTCAGGGCTGGAACAATGTTTTTGTTGGTGAAACCCCTGGTATCAGAAACGTGATTGATCGTGTTTTCTCAAAATATCCATTGTTCGTTTTTTCAAATACATCCATTTCACATTCCAATGTCTGGAGATCCCAATACTCTGAATTGCTGAAGTATTTCGATAAGATATTTACATCTTATGAATTAGGCATGAGAAAACCAGAAAAAGAATCTTTTTTTAAAGTTTGCTCAGACATTGGAGTAACTCCAGAAAATATTTTATTTTTTGATGATACGATGGAGAATGTTGTTGCTGCTCAAGAAATGGGGATGTCATCTGTTCAAGTGAATAGTATTAATGATATTAGTAATCATTTGGATCAGATTGGAGTATAAAGAAAAGATTATTTTTCATCATGCGATGGCAGTTAGGGAACTGCAGATTGTAAACGCCATCGAAAGAGACCGTTTGATTCATTATTCTGTTGGACCTTTTCAGGAGCACACCCAAACTACCTTGATCATCTTGGATCCTCATTGCCCCCCTTTCACATAAAATAATTATTGCAGATTCCCTTCCGACATAAAGCGCACAGACCTGAATGTGAGTCAGGTAATGGATGAAGTACTCTACACCGGAATGATTGAGATGCAGGAGCTGGTTGCTCCCTGATAGGTCCCCTTGTATAGCTCAACTCACGACCAATTATTTCGTTAAGTGTTCAAACGTAGTATTTCGCCTAAATTAATCCCCTAAGATCCAGTTCACATAAAATTTTAGTAGTATTTAACCTTTATTGCCCACCCACCAATTGTCGGGCTTTAAACGTCTGCCTCTCCTCCGTTCAATCCAAAGTGCAATTTTTCTAAACCGAGACAGAGCCATTTTCAACCAAAGCTTATTTATCCACTTTGAAAAATCTCTATTGAAGGGGCAAATCCGCATGCAGATTGCACAATCGGTGGTTGTCTTTGCCCAAAAACTGAAACACTTTTCTGCGTTCGAGGTCCATTTGCGTACCCCCTTGATCGCAGAAATATTTTCACCCCCAATCTTTGGTGTTCCGTAAGGCAATGCCTTTACTGGACAAGCATCAGCACATTTAGTGCAAATATCACAAAAACCTCGGAAACCTTGAGGATTGGGAGTGTCATGGGCAACAGGAAGATTTGTGAAGATCTTGGAAAACCTTAATCGTGGCCCGAATTCAGGTGTAATGACCATCTGATTGCGTGCATATTCGCCTAAACCCGCCTTGACAGCATAGGGGATTACGAGCCCTGTGTCGTTCATTGATGCAACCGCTTCGTAACCTAAATTGCGGATATAAGCAGCAAGTTGAATAACTATTGCGGCCTCATGACTGTATTCGCGACCTGTTGCAGCTCCAGCTAAAGCAGAGGGGTAAGTGGCTACCAAATCAGCGTCCATTTCATGACCCAACACAATCACTGAAGTCAGGTCCCCAGGTAATTCATTGGGAGTTTCAGAAAAATCGCGTGTATCGATACGGTTGAGATAAAGCCAGCGTTCATCAAAATCCGTGATACCGCACAAATCAGCTCCAAAGAACTTGGCAACATGTTTTATCTCCGCGCTCATTTGGGTTTTATCTTCAACCTTAATTTTTTCCGGTGCTATCGGAGTGTCGTAGCTTATAGGAGCCTGAAACCCTTCTCGACGGCCTTCTTCCGCATAACGGTTTGTCACCACATCAGAAATCAACCACGCTGCATTACGGAGTGCAAAGTCCCGTTGGGTGAATCCATTTCCACGGCGTGGAACTGCTTCCATACGATAAGAGGCAAAGAAGGCATCGGTTTGCTTGCTTTGCACACGGTCATCCCAGAATGCACGAGTGAAGATATCATTTCGCTGGTTAAAACGGGTGAACTCATTGGTGACCTCAATGCCAGCCAGTCCATCGATCTTCTTGTGATTCGGGCCCTTTGGAGAATTTTTCATGAAAAAAACTTAAGCTGGATAACAAATTGTTGCGAATCGGATTATCATGCCGTTTGTGGTACACAAGGCTCAAATCTAAAAACGTCTCAATTCAAGACTGATAGTGCATCGTTTGGTATCCGGCTTTCTTCCAGTCCATGGCTCTGTCAGTCAAGTGCATCGTTTTGGAGGAAGCCTGCTTAGAGGTGAAGAGGGATTGACCTGCCCCCTACAATGGGTCCAGTCAAAATTGAACTGTTACCAAAAATTACATCACCCCAAGGACCACCATTTGATACCTATGCCTTGTAACGTTAAGGGAACATCTTCGGATAGGACTCAGTTGAAAAATTGCTCTTCAATCATATCAAAATATTCCGGGTAAATATCGCCACCAAAAATGTGAGTCAGGAATGCACCAACCACCATCCACAAAACATAGACACTGATTCTTTGGGAACTGATAAGTTCAGAAAATGATTTCTCTTTTGTGCGGGAAATGACCCATAAGACAACCATAAAAGGCAGAAGCCCAAATATGAATGATGAGATTACCAATAACCCTGTATATAAGAGAATGTCCCACATATAAGACTAATTCAAAGGAATTGGTTGAAACAGATGAAGGGATTCGATTCAGCCATCCACGAAAGGGGTTGAAAACCCGAACCCGAACCCGAACCCGAGCCAGGCGAGGTTTCTACCTCCAGAATTTTTTTTTAATAAATAACCTACGTAATTTTACGAATATGTTCTACTGGGAAAGAGGTTAGTTTAGGATCAAATAAGGAATTGGCGTAGGGCTGCCGCCAGAATTCCTCTTTTTATTTTTCTACGAAAGGGGAGCTATGGATTTTCGTTTGGTGATTTGGTCCGTCAGTGTGCTCGGCCTGACGGCAATATTGGTATTCCTTGATGCAACGGTCTACTGAGGAAAAATATCTTACGTTTTTCCTTAAACCGGGTTCAGGCATCGCATCAGTCGCATAATTCTTTAAGCAGGCAGTTCTTGTAGAAATCCACGGAGTTTTCATTCGCCTGAGTTGGGTGGTGAACAATTCATGTTTTCAAATCAAACCGACAAGTTGTGAAATTCTACTCATCCGGGTAGGGCAAGGGGAATGATCTCAGTTATCATTTCCTACTTAATCTCATTGATCAAAATGACTTCTTAAACCAAACTAAGAGGTTCATTGTGACTTTCAATGAATTGATTTCCTAGATTGTCTAGAAGAAATCATCAAAAACGTCTAAATGTAAAGGCCAGTTGTAACGAGGCACCACTTACATCCGAATCAGGAAGGTCGCAAATCGTTATCCGTCCCTTGTCGATGGAGGGCACCGGTCTCGGCAAAACCACTCTTGGAAAGGGATATCAATAGCCAGACTGGATTCGATCAATAAATCACTTTAATAAATTATCTCACTGTTTATTTTTTTTATAAAAACAGAATATAGTATGTATCATATAAATAAAATTAATTATGCAAAATTATAATTCTATGTTTAAGTTTTTATTTGTTTTTTTAATAATTAATTCATTCATCAAAGTACCAATCCAGGCACAATTTCAACCAAGTGGGATGGTGAAATTAATAAAAGGAAGTGCTGTAATAATTAGGAATGGAGGTGAAATTAAATTAACAAAAATAAAGTTCAATATAAAAAACAAAGATATAATTCGTACTACTCAATCTGGCAAGGTTCTTTTAACACTTTTAGGTGGAGATCATGTTTTTCTGGCACCTAATACCGAAATAAAATACGTCGAAAATAAAGGAAAAAAAGGACTTGTAAACATATTAAATCGTAATTTAAATCTTAAAGGACGTCTGCTAGCGCGTATCAGGAAGAATTTAGCAAGAACTGTTGTGATAAGAACTACGAATGCAATAGTGGGTGTTAAAGGAACAGAGTTCGTTACGGAGTTCATCAATAAAACGACGAATGTTGGCACAATCAAAGGTTTAGTATCGTTGACCTCATTGGCAAACAATCAAAGTGTTGAACTTAAAGAAGGAACCATGTCCTCTGTCAATATAGATGGCGAAGTTCTGCAGCCATCTGAGTTTTCTGGGATACTAATGCGAGATTTTGAGTTCGCAGGGGAGAAAATGTCTGGTGAGGATGCTGCAGGTAAGAAAATCAAACTAGACTGAATGAATTTTTTTTCCAATTAGTTTTCTCAAACTGACCCCAATTCGTGGTATTCAAAACCGCCATGGGGTCCATGTTGTAAGCCTTACTATCATAGACTTCGTTTAGCCGACCGGGCGTATTTTCAGAGGGAATAGGACTGGTGGAGGCGCAACACACGCCCCGCCCTTTCCACCACGGGAGCATCCACCATTTTCCCGTCGTGTGAAAAGGCTCCGATTCCAGCCTCTTTATGCTGTTCCACCGCATTCCCAATCCCTTGGGCCGCATCCACTTCCTCCGGAGTAGGCCGGAAGGAGTCATTGAGGATCGCAACCTGATTGGGGTGGATGCAGAAACCTCCGTCAAAGCCCAAGGCTTTAGCCCGCATGGCCCACTCCCGGAACAATTTGATGTCCTTGTAGACCGTGATGGACCCTAAGTAACCGATTGGAGTCACTCCCGCTTCACGCGCCGCGTACAAGGTCTGCATTGCCGGAAAGTAGAGAGCGTCAGGACCCACCGTGCCTCCCACGTTGGCGATGAGGTCCTCCATTCCAATACCCAGGGCAGCCAAACGGGGAGACGCATGGGCAATTTCGCGCACGTTGAGGATGCCCTTCGACGACTCGATTTGTGCGATCAACTGAATCTCTCCGCTGGGCATGCTTCGCTTGGATTCCAGCCTGGACACCTGCTGGTCAATCGCTGCAAGCATTTCAGAACTCTCCACTTTGGGAATCGTCAAGGCTGACAGTCCTGGATGCACCACTCCCTCTAAATCTGCAGCAAGCAATGAATCGTCAACATTCACCCGCACCGAAACGACACGTCCGGCAGCATCAATTGTTTCCAGTTCCATGCGGGCACTTTCGCGAGCTGCCTGTTTCTGGCTGGGAGCGATAGCGTCCTCAAGATCGAGTTGAATGACATCCGCATGCCCTCTCATAGCGCTGTTTACAAATCGCTTGTTACCCGCAGGGACAAACAGCAGCGAGCGGCATCGGTCAGGATCAAGTTTCATGAGTGGATTGGATCAGTTTCAAAATAGCTTCAGTGTGTTCGCCCTGTTTCGGTGCGGGACGGGGCTTTTGCCCAGGTGTGCGAGACAACCTTGGCACAGGATTGGGCACAGAGCAGGTACCCAGTTCGGCATCAGCGATGCTTGCAAACAAATCCCGACCCACGGCGTAAGGGTGTCCAACCAAATCAGTTGAAGAAAGCACCGGCCCCACCGTCACGCCTGACGCATCCATGAGTTCCAGATTTTTGTCCAGTGATCGCTGGCCAAAGTACTCGCTCAGAATCGCATTGAGCGCGTCACAGTTCCGGACACGGTCCTCGTTTGTCAAAAAGCGCTCGTCCTCAAGCAAACCCGGGTGCCCGATAGCGTGGGCCAAGAGCTCAAACATGGACTGCACGGATGCTGACAGCGCCAAGTAACGACCATCAGCGCAGACATACACATTACGGGGGGCGGTGTTGACAGCCTGATTCCCCATTCGCATGCTGGCTGTGCCAGTGGCTTCAAATTTGACGGCTTCAGATGCTAGTGTGGAGTAGATGCTTTCAAACAAGGCCACGTCCACAACCTGGCCCATGCCGTCGCCTTGCTCGATGTTCCGGAGGGCAGCCAGCACGCCGAACGCGCCGTAAATTCCTGCATACATGTCCGCCATTGCCAATGGAGGCAATGCCGGTTCTCGGTCAGGAAACCCATTCAAATGTGCAAAGCCGGACATGGCCTCGACCAAAGTGCCAAACCCAGGCTTGTGGGCATAAGGACCCGTTTGCCCCCAGCCACTGACCCGGGCGATTACGAGCCTAGGATTGAGCTTGTGCAGAACATCAACCCCCAGACCCATCGCCTCTAGCTTTCCAGGAACAAAATTCTCCACAAAGACATCACTCAAGGGCACCAGCTCTTTCAGTTGTGCCAGAGCATCTTTGTCTTTGAGGTCCAGCGCGAGGCTGCGCTTGTTGCGCCCGTATACCTTCCACCAGGTTTCAACACCCTCATCGCGCCAATGCCGCAGGTCGTCACCCCGGCCCGGACGCTCGATCTTGATCACGTCAGCACCAAAATCGGCAAGTTGTGCAGTCAGGACATTCCCTGCCACCAGCCTGGAGAGGTCGAGAACACGGATGCCCTCAAGTGGAGTTTTCATAATGCTTCGGAAGGCTCACTGGAACACTTGTATTGGGTTGCTCCAAGCCCGATAGTTAATAAACAACTTTTGATCATGAAAAAAACAATCAGTTGAATTCGTTATTCTAAAATTCTCCGAATCATAAAGGATAATTATTTCAATTCTTTAAGAATTTCTTCAATAAGCTCGAGCATTTCTAAGCTTCCAAAATGATCTCCTTTTTCAAAGTCTCCCTCCTGCTGTGCCATTGTGTTGGTTAGGTGTGCAAAACAAATGACTTCTTTATCTTTTGCTTTTGCGAATGCATACAAAGCAGAGGCCTCCATTTCGACACAGGCAACATTTTTAGACTGCATAGCATTGATTGCAGATTGTGTTTCTCTGTAGGGGGCATCGGTGGTCCAGCTGATTGCTCCCTCCCAGAGACTCTCATTCTTGCCTAATTTGTTCAGCCATTTTTGACCAAGCACGGAGGGTTCATCATGAGGCAAGTAGTGATAACTTGTTCCTTCATCTCTGAGGGCTTGTGTAATCAATGCGAACTTTTTGTCCTGATGAAAATCTTTGATGATTCCAGCAGAAGTGATACTGATTAATAATTCACAACCTGATACAAAGAGTTGTTCTGCTATTAAAACAGCATAGGAAGCACCTACGGCACGTGGAATGATTCCAACAGAATATTCACTGATGTTGAATGCGTACAAATTGGAGTGGTAGCATGCCCAAAATTCATTGAGAGTCACTCGGTTTATATTTTTAAGATAATCCACCAGATTGCCATCAGGATCCAGAATGCAGATTCTGGGAACATTTCCTAGGGGTATCCCATTTTGTCTTCGGGACTCCCGTAGAAGATTTTCAGGTTGAAATACTGAAGGTTCCGCGTAGTTTTTGTTGCTGAGAATATCCGTTGAAGAAAATTCTCGGTCTGTTTTAATCATTTCCAGAAATCAAGGCTTGGCATTGAATTCGAATAAATCGCATCCGACCTGCATGAATTCTTTCATTGACTAAACCAATATTTCGAATGGGAATAAATTACTGATTGTTAAGTTGCAACCAGTGTTTGCAAGACCATGATTGGAATTGTTAATAATTCACTTCATAAACAACAGGACCTTCTTCAACCCTAATGGGTGCTGTTATGAATTTAGCATCCATTTCTAGAAAGATTTCATCGGCCACGATTTTACCTTTTACAGCATTTTCTATACTATCATATATGCCTACAAGGAGTATTTTATCTCTCTCCGTCTGTATCATGTAAGCTGATAAAATCCCACCGCCAAGACGTTTTCTGACTTCTTTTTTAAAGCTATCTGATTGTTCAATGAATTCATCTTTTTTTTCTGGTGGTATAGTAAATAAAGAAATACGGAAATATTTTTGTTGATCCACATTTGATTGATGAGTGTTTTCGTTGCCTATTAAATCGATTTTATTCGTTTTTTCAAAATCGCTTTGATTTTGATCAATTATTTTATGTTCCTGTTTTGTTTCTGTCATGGAATGTTCAACAGAAACTTTTGGAGAATCTTTAGAAATCTTTTTCATGGTGAATATTTCCTAGAAAGGTTTAGCAAATAATCATATTGTTATTCATTTTAAAAACCCGCTGTTTCCCCACGGCTCTACCAAAGTGATAATTTATATTTTTTTTAAATCAACTATTCGTAGCAAAATTCATTTCCATTCCTTTTCTCAAAAAATCCGGTGTATAGCAACTCAAATTCGACCAAAATTCGTAAATGACATTAATCATTATAGTATTCATTACTACAGTTAGAAGGGAGGAAGAATGATAGCAATATATTTGTTTAGTGAAGACATCCAATCCTTTACTCAGAGATGATTTTAGATGGAATATCTCTTAATCGGACTGACAGATGAGGAGACTTGGAAAGGGGACCCTCGTTGCGGAGGGAGCTAGCATCAAGGATTCACCTTCCTAATTTAATGGCCCCATTTCTTCCGAATTCATCCATTTATCAGGCAACCCGAATTCTTTTGCTTCCTGAGGACTTTCCGGAGATTCATTGAACTGCACAATCAGTTCATCCAAGTCATCGGCAAATCCACGATCCAAATCAATGAAATTCCCATCAAGATCTTTTTCAATAGTTGAATTGATGATGTAGATGAAGGAATGGTCCGCTTTGAACCAAGATATCACGCACTGCATCTCTTCATTGTTCATGTGATAAAAATAGAGATGTGAATGCTTTTCGGTATTCTGTGTTGAAGTGAATTCCCTGATTCCTTTACAGCGATCTTTGATTTGTTCCACAAAGAAATCATAGGTCAGTTCAAATTCTGGGAAATTCATCGTTTCAACCCTCCTCGATCATCAATCATTTTTGAATGGTTTCCTATTTAATAGAGTTTGTTCGTGTATTGGAACAATAAATTTTCCTGATGTTCAGAGGCATCGTCAATCAAGTAAATTCATGTGCCACCTGTGTGCCATATTCATTCATTCCTCCTGAAGCTTGCTTTCCATGAACAATGCACGGTATTAATCATTGCAAGAGGTATTCAAGAGGGTTCAGTAAATGTTATCTCATTGAATCTTTAAGTCTGCATTGCAAAATACATCAGAAATCCTGCTTTTTCTCAACCCATTTGAAATAAGACCACAAATCATCGTAGGATCAGTCCATTTCGTTTTGACCGTTCATATACGCAAATCCTTTTTGTGAAAGATTGAAAATTAGCGATTTGAGAACCACTTAAGATACTGCAACCTCTTTTGATTTAACAAGATTATGGAAACTGCCTTAACTCCAATAGAATTCGCACGACGAGCCAAGAGCCTTTATTCCGAACGAGAAGCGGTGGTTGATGGAGACCAACGATTCAGCTATGCAGAGTTTCTGGAGCGCTGTGACCGTTGGTCAACTGCATTGCAGGGTCTCGGAGTTCAAAAAGGTGATCGGGTGGCCTACATTGCTCCCAACACGCATTCTCATTTGGAAGCCTACTATGCTGTCCCACAGATTGGAGCTGTGTTGGTTCCCATCAATTATCGATTGCTGCCGAATGATTTCGAATACATCCTCAATCACTGTTCTGCAAAAATCGTTTGTGTCCATCCAGACTACATGGATGCAGTAGATGAAATCCGGGCTCACTTGGAATCCATTGAAACTTTTGTAGCATTGGAAGATTCAAGAAACGGGTGGCTGGAATATGAAAAGACCCTGTTGGCCCATGATCCAGGATTTCAAAAAGTAGAAATCAAGGAAACGGATCTCATCACGATCAATTATACGAGTGGCACTACGGCCCGTCCCAAAGGAGTCATGATCACCCATCGCAATGCCTACATGAACATCATGGGAACGCTGGTGCATCACCACCTCACCCCGAGTGATCGATATTTGTGGACCTTACCCATGTTCCATGCAAATGGATGGACGTTCACCTGGATCAACACTGCACGTGGCATGACCCATGTTTGTTTAAGGAAGGTCGAACCGGCACTCATTTTCAAGCTCATCAAAGAGGAAAACATCAGCATGTTCTGTGCGGCTCCAACGGTGTTGATCAGCATTGCCAATGCTCCCGATGAGGTCCGAGCCGATGCTCCCCGGGGAGTTCGTCTTTTCACTGCGGGTGCTCCTCCTGCTGCGGCAACCATCGAACTGGTAGAAAGGGAACTTGGATGGAACCTGACTCATGTCTATGGGTTAACCGAAACGGCTCCGCTGATCACATTTTGTGAACCCCTTCCGGAACATAAAGAACTCTCTCTTTCAGAACGTGCTAAGGTCAAAGCCTGTCAGGGGGTAGAACTTGTCAGTTCAGGTGAACTCCACGTGGTGCTTGAAGATGGAACGGAGGTGCCTCGTGACGGACAAACCCTTGGAGAAATAATTGTTCGAGGGAATGTTGTCATGTCGGGATACTACAATGATCCGGAAGCAACCAGTAATGCGATCAAAGACGGATGGTTTCATTCGGGAGATGCAGCTGTGGTGCATCCTAATGGTTATGTTGAAATTCGGGATCGATTCAAGGATGTCATCATCAGTGGAGGGGAAAACATCTCTTCGGTAGAACTCGAAGGATGCCTTTTGGCCCATCCTGCGGTACAGGAAGTTGCCGTGGTTGGAATGCCTCATGAAAAATGGGGTGAGGCCCCGCATGCCTTTGTCGTTCTCAAGAACAATGCTGAGAGCAATGAAGATGAACTCCAAGGACATGTTCGTAATTCCCTGGCCCACTTCAAGGTTCCTAAATGGGTCAGTTTTGTCGAAGACCTGCCAAAAACAGCAACTGGTAAAGTTCAGAAGTATGTCTTGAGAGGCCGCAAAGCAGGCATTTCACAACAATAAGGCCTGAACAACTAAGACCTGGAACTCCTGACCATAATGTTTGAAGTTACAACCCAAAGGATCGAACTCCTCCTCGAGATAGACGTGAAATGATGATGTCTCAATGACAAACAAAATCATCACTCTGACCACCGATTTTGAAACCCGGGACGGTTATGTCGGGGCCATGAAGGGAAGGATTCTGTCTATTTGTCCGGAGGCTCAAATTCATGACCTGACCCATGACATTCCTCCCCAGGATCTCCTTGCTGCCAAGCTGGCTTTGCAACGCTCTTTGCGAGAATTCAACAAACCTGCTGTTCACATTGCAGTGATTGACCCGGGAGTTGGAAGCAGCCGCAAGGCCCTGGCTGCAGAGACCGAGGCAGGCTTTCTGGTTGGACCAGACAACGGAATCTTCAGCGGGGTTTTGGAAGAATTTCCTCCGAACCGGATCTTCCAGCTTCATGAGGAAGGACCGTGCTGGAAAAAGCATTCGAGTTTTGACGGACTCCATTTGTTTTCCCCGGTTGGAGCCTACCTCGCCCAAGGAGGAGGGATTGAGGAGATAGGGCATCCACTTGATGAGTGGTTAAGGCTGGACCAGGAGAAAGCCCAGCCCAGTCCTTCAGGATGGATGGGGAAGGTACTTGGTTTTGATCGTTTCGGTAATGCTTTGACGAACCTTCCCGGACGGCAGGCCGGTCCTGGAGCACGTCTAAAGATCCGGGATAGGGTGCTGAAGGGCGTGGCACATTTTGAAGAAGCAAAATTGTTGGAGCCTGCTGCCTTCCTCCAAAATAGCGACGGGATGCTGGAAATCTGTGTCTGGCAGGGATCTGCTCTGGAAAAACTGAA
>NYUB01000156.1 GCA_002683785.1 Deltaproteobacteria bacterium | reverse complement strand
CTTTATTGTTCGCAACAGAGGAATAATTCAGGATAACACTTCCTTTTTTCCAGCGTTTCATTTATATGAAAAAAAATATCATTTTTGATGGGTCTGATGACCCACTTCCATAAATTCAGGCCCCTATGACACCTTCCAATCAACTCGTGCCCACATTGCTGGTATTTTTTTGATGCTTGTGTGGGCATGAAGAATAATCGAGAGTGATTAAGACTTGTGGGTGGAAGGACTAAAAAACGTAAAGGATTCATCTGAATGAATTCCTCAACAGAAATTCCGGACTTGGGTTAAAAAAGGAATCACGTGGACTCGATGGAATCGGGATATGCAGATTTTTTAAAAGCGTATCCAGGATATGATAAAACCCGGCTTTTGGATGAATGGCGCAAGACGGAATACGGGCGCCTGGATCTCAAGCAACAAATTTACCTCGACTACACCGGAGGTGGACTGTACGGGGCTTCCCAACTGAGTCAGCACTTAGAAATGCTGAATAACAGTGTCCTGGGCAATCCCCATTCAGGCAATCTCACCTCACAGGCCATGACCGATCTGGTTGAAGAAACCCGTCGTTATATTTTGAGTTATTTCAATGCCAATCCGGATGAATACATTGCAATTTTCACTGCAAATGCAAGTGGAGCCCTGAAACTGGCTGGCGAATCCTATCCTTTTAATGCAGGCAGTCTGTTCGCACTGACTTATGATAACCATAACTCAGTCAATGGTATCCGAGAATTCGCGTCCTCCAAGGGGGCAAAGGTTCAATACATCCCTTTGACCTCACCGGATTTACGTTTGGATCAAAATACGGTGGATGAAGTTTTAGATACAGCAGATGGTTCTCAGCAGAACTTGTTTGCTTTTCCAGCACAGTCGAATTTTTCTGGAGTTCAGCATTCCCTCGAATGGATTGCCCGGGCCCAGGATAAAGGTTGGGATGTGCTCCTGGATGCTGCGGCATTTGTCCCTACGAACCACCTCAATCTTAAAATCGTCAAACCTGATTTTGTGTGCATCTCCTTCTACAAGATGTTCGGTTATCCCACTGGAATTGGGACATTGCTGATCCGAAGGTCTGTATTTCACAAGCTGGACCGACCGTGGTTTGCCGGTGGAACGGTTAACTTTGCCAGTGTTCAAGGCAAAGGCCATTACCTGGCTGAAAACGAAGCTGCATTTGAAGACGGCACAATCAACTATCTCAACATCCCAGCCATTAAAATGGGATTGCTACACCTCGAGAAGGCAGGCATGGATATCATTGGGGAACGTGTCCACTGTCTGGCCGACTGGGTCCTCCAAAATTTGTATGCGATGCAACATGACAATGGAAAACCCATGGTACGTCTTTATGGCCCGGTCGACTCCCACCAACGCGGCGGTACCATCACATTCAATTTATATTCTCCTGATGGATATTTATTGGATTACCGGCGGATTGAAGAGTTGGCAAATGAGAAACACATTTCTCTACGTACGGGCTGTTTTTGCAATCCGGGTGCAGGAGAAATCGCTGAAGGCTTAACCCCGGAAGACATGGAAGCCGCAATAAAAACTGGGAAGGACATGAGTCTGCCACGTTTTGTACAAATGATTCAACACCGGGGCAACAAGAGTGCTGGAGCGATTCGAATTTCGTTCGGATTAGCAAGTAATTTTACAGATGCTTATCGTTTTTTGGAATTTGTCTCCACTTTCCGTGATAAGAACAACCTAAACATTGGCAGGGCGACTCTTGACATCGCTTCCTGCCGGGTGATACGGGATGGGAGCTGAAGGAAAACGAAAGTTTTTAAAAAGAGTATCATTGAGCTGGACTCAACCCCTTGTTTCATCGCTTCCTTCCAGAAGGTTTTTGGATCCTTCTGGGAAGAAACGTATCAGATCGTTGCCTTTTCAGGCCCGAATGGTTTGATGGAGATGATCAACTGCGGCAGGAGAGTCAGGGCCGCAAAGAGGGCAATGAACATTGCCATTCCCGTGAGCAGTCCAAAATAGATGCTTGGAATGAAATTGGAAATGACCAAAATTGAAAACCCGATGATGACGGTAATGGAGGTGTAGTACATCGCATAACCGATGCTGCTGTGGGCCCGATGCATGGTTTCGGTGTAATCCCTGTCGTTTTCGAATTCATGCTGGAAGCGGTAGATGTAGTGGATGGTATTGTCAACGGCGATGCCCATGCTGATCGCAGCAATGGTGATCGTCATCAAATCCAGTGGAATCCCGGCCCAGCCCATGAATCCCAAAACCGAACCGATGGAAAGCATGTTCGGAAAAAGCCCGATCAGGGAAATCGTGATCGAACGGAAAAGAATTAGAAACATCACGAAAAGCACCACCACCACGGCCCCGAGGGTCTTGATCTGGGAATTAAAAAGGCTCTGCAGCATGTTGTTGTAGAGAATCAACAGACTTGCTAAGCGAGTTCGTTCCTCAGGCAGTTCAAGCTTTTCCTTTAGTTCCCTGCGGATTTTCTTGATCAGTTCGTTTCGTCTCAGGTCAGGCTGGGAGTCTCGAATCCGAACCGATACCCGGGCCTGATTGTTCTCCACTGAAACATAGGGACTGAGGATGATTTTTCTGAATTCCTCAGGCAGTTCGTTATAAACCAACGCGAGCATGAAATTATCCAGGGGTTTACCATTATTGATGGTCTTCCCCACCTTGAGTAGTGTTGCGAGGGAAAGGACTTTTCCGGTTTCCGGAAGTCCATCCAGATAATTATGCAGAGCCTCCAACTGTTCCATACGATTGGTGGTAAACCAATATTGTGCGCCTTCTTCTTCTTCAGCAATTTCCTCTTCAAGATCACTGAAATCTTCAAGATCCTCATCCTCTTCTTCATTGAGGTCACCCTCGCTTTCATGCTCTTCAACCGGTTCGTCTTCCACTTCTTCAACTTCTTCCTCCTCGAAATTAAGCACCACATCGAGAGTGGTTGTCCCACCAAGTTTTTGGTCAATGACTTTGAGGCCCTGATAGATTTCCGTGGATTCTTTGAAGTAGTCGATGAAACTGTTTTCCACCATCAGTCGGGTTCCTCCCACCACACTGACCAGGAGCAGCAGGCCGCTGAACCAGAGGATCCCATTTCCATAGCGATCGGTAAAACGGGAGAAAACCAGTGTCAGGGAGTAACGGTTTTCAAAAGAAAGATCCGGCATCAGCTTATTCATCTGGAGCTGAAGTGCCGGAAAAAGAAGGAAGGTCATCAACAAAGATACCGACACTCCTGCACTCATCATCCAGCCGAAATTGATTACCGGCAGGATTCCGGAAAGGATCAGGGAACTGAAACCTGCAACCGTTGTCAGAACAGCATAGAGGCATGGCAATGCCATAAAAACCACAGTATCGAGAACCAACTCATGCTGGTCTTTTTCAGGATGAGTTCGAGCCAACTCACGATAGCGTACGATCAAATGAATCGTGATCGCCATGGTGATGATCAACTGTAGAGAAATGAAATTCGAAGAGATGACGGTGACTTCCCAGCCGAACATCCCGAGCAGACCGGTGGTCGCTACCACTGAAAAGGAGCAGGTCAAAACCGGCAGCACGACCCAGCGCAATTGCCTGAAAATGAAGGATAAGGTGACAATCAGGAAGATCAAAACTCCAACTCCGAAGATCTGCAGATCGTTCTTGATGAAAGTGACCAGGTCATCGGCGATCATCGTCAGACCACCGAGAAAGAGTTTATCTTCTCCGCGGTAGCGATCCAGAATCGCACGAACCTCTGCAACATTTTCGCTTTCCACTGCACGCATCATGTCCCGGTGTGCCTTGTAATCGACCTGGACCTTTTGGAATTCAACCTCCTCCTCGGTTGTCAGCGTGCCATTTTTTTCTTTAGCACGGAGTTCATCCCGACGTTCTCGAAGTTCCCGGTTGCGATGGTCATCATGGAGGTTGACAAGCAAGGCTGTGGTTTTGAAATTCTCACTGACCAGATTATCCTGATAGATAGGGCTGTTCAAAAATTCCTTCTTGGCCAGTTCCTTGTCGATATTCGGAGATTCCAGCGTCGGCACATTTTCAATCAATTCGGCTATCGGCTTCGGCGGACTTTCCAGAAGCGGAACATTGAGGATCGAGGTGACGGATTCCACCCTTTTCAGTTTTAACAGATCCTGACTCATACTGCGGATGGTCCCCAAAACACGATCCGAAAGCAGATCATCACTGGGGGTATAGCTGATCACCAGAAAATCAGGAGTGAAGTAACGCTGATTGATCAAGCGGGTGTATTCCAGATCCTTGTCGTCTTCAAGGAGCAGGGTTTCCGAAGAGGCATCGATTTCCAGCTTGCGTGCCTCATAACCGAGAAAGGCCACCCCAAGCAGGATCAGTAACAGGACGGTCTTCGAATATTTGAGGATGATTTGATCGTAAAAGCTTCGAAGCAACATCAGCTTTGTTCGGTGGGATTACGAAGTTTTTCTAGCAAGACATCGAAGGAATTTTTTTTCAACACTCCTGAAAACTGGGAACGAAAAGTGGTGATCAGGCTCACACCTTCTATATCAACATCCCAAACTCGCCAAGCTTTTTTCTTATTCTTACGAAGCTTGAAAGTGACCTGAAGAGCTTCACCTCCTGAAAGGATTCCAATGTTGAGTTTCGCCCTGCCTTTCTTGACGATTTTTGCTTCACCAATGTCGATGTTTTGATTGGTATACAGATCGATTTTTTCGACAATGTAATTATTGATATATTTCTTGAAGATTTTCAGAAATTCTTTTTTTTGTTTTTTACTGATTTTCTTCCAATGCTTGCCTAGACTCAAAGCGCCTGCAGCTGTGAAGTACATGATTTCATTGAGCTCCTCTACAATTTTCAGATTCCTTTCATCTTTGTCTAGGTCCTTTTGGCCAAGCAGTTCAAAGATCACGGAGACCTTTTCCTTAACCATCAGGTTGATGTCTTCCTCATCCCCTGCATGAAGCATGGGAACCAATAAAAAAACTGCGAATATGGCAAACAAAAAAGATTTTATATGGCGCATCATCACTCCTTAATTTCCTGGTTACGAGCCTGTTCGGTACCATCTCTCATGAACAGGTAAAAATCAATGGCATCCTTGCGGAATGCTTCATATTCCTCAACACGGAAGGAATATTCATTGACGTATTCAAAAATGGTAACTCCAAGCTCCTGATACGTATCCGGACTGTAAATGGTTGTACCCTGATTGAGAGCCTGGTTCGGATAACTTCCTCCATGAAGTGGATCCAGTTGATAATCCGGATAAAGACTGATCGTGTCTCTCAAATTTGTATGTCCTAGAAAAGGAAGAACGATCGGAACCCCTCCGCCTACCCCATAATGGCCGAGGGTCTGTCCAAAATCCTCATCGTGGGATTCGAGTCCAAACCAGCTTTTGGCAGGATCGAAAAATCCCAGCAACCCCACAGTGGTGTTGACGCTGAAACGCAGGGTCTCTTCCCCCGCATTAAGAATTTTGAACTGGAAGATATTGTTGACGAAACGGACTGGAAAAAGAATGTTATGGAAAAAGCGTTTGATCGCAAGCCTCCCGCCTTCTGGGACGACCCAACGGTAACCCCTGGCTACAGGAAAACCGACATTGATATAGAACCAGTCATTGAAACCATGCATCTTACGGTTG
>NYUB01000155.1 GCA_002683785.1 Deltaproteobacteria bacterium | reverse complement strand
CCGAGCATGTCGTTGTCGATGATATAACTTTCAGGACTGCACCCCAGAAGACTAGCCTGCATGCCGGCTGATTCATAAACCAGGTTGGCCCCGGAATGAGCAGCCAAAGTGACGGTATACCCTTTTTCATAGCCAGACTGAGCATCAGGAATTTTGGAGTCGGTCATCCCAGCTGCAATGCCGGTAGGAAGATTGTAGTAACGCCCCATCTGGGCACAGGCAGCCATCAACACTGCTTGCTCTCCACTGCCACCACTCATTGCCCCTGTCCTCAAATCTGAGACAAAGGGCCAAGTACCAAAAATGGCTGGTGCTCCAGGCATTAGGGAATTTGTATAAACTAGTCCTGCCAGCACTTCAGCAACCGCCTGAACGACTGCTCCAGCAATCGTTGCTGGGGCAGTGGCTCCAGCCTGTCCGGCACTGAGCAACAGGATTGGCATGCCTCCATATACCGCTACTTCGAGACAACGACAGGCGTCTTCGGCGAATTTCATCGGAGGTACGACAAAGCAACAGGACATACTCACAAAGGGTCTAGCTCTCCAGGCTTCCTCACTGCCAGCAATGAGATGGAGCACCTTCAGACTTTCTTCAACATGAAGTGGATCCATGAAACTGGTACCGACATGTTTTGAGGTTCCGAAGACCGAAGCGAGACAGGTGTTGAAATCCATTTCCCTTAGATCGTCGAGATCACGGCACACAATCGGTCTTTGGAAAAAATGGATATGTTCCAGTTTGTCGCATAGCCTTGCCAGGTCATAAAGATCATTGACGGTTGATTCACGATAATTTCGGGATTCCGCCTCAACGATATGAACTGCGGCTCCTCCGGTCCCGAAATGGATTCGGCTTCCGGAAAGATCCAAGTCATGTTCAGGTTTTTGTCCATGGAGAGTGAGTTGCTTTGAGGCCTGTTCCAGCGTTTCTTCGAGCACCTTTCTTGGAATCAGCAGCCTGCCTGAGTCTGTCATCCGGCATCCTTTTGCCGCCATTACCTCGATGCAGGATGGGATGGCATCAGTGAGTCCAATTTCCTCCAGGACCCGGATCACCTGTTCATGAATCAAATCCAGTTCATGTTCCCGAAGCGGAAGGTATCGTCCGCTTTCATACCCCGGCCAGACTGGTTTGAGGGATTCAGGGAGAGCTGAAGCCCTCACCTGTCTGCGGGCCTCACGCCCTCCCATTCTCCTGCCTACTCCTTGAGTCATTTTGCCTCCTTGTCAGGAATCACCCGTGTTTTAAACGATCATTGTTTGGATCATAGACCGCTTCCGGAATTACAGTCGCACTCCTTCGCGCCCCAAGCAGTGGAATTTCAAAACGGGTTCCTGGTGCCGCATAATCGGGAGGAACATAAGCAAAAGCCAGGCTTTGGGAGACGGTGTGTCCATAGGCTCCTCCGGTGGTGACACCGATCATTTTTTCACCGTCGAAGACCGGTTCGTTTCCAAGGCAATCGGTTTCAGGAGAATCCAAACTCAAGTAGACCAACTGCATTGCGGTGCTTTGGAGTTTACGGGCCAGGGTGGCTTCCCGGCCTGTGAAGGATTTGCTGAAATCGACGAAGCGCAGAAGATCCGCTTCGACGGGAGTGATTTCAGTGGTCAGTTCTCCACCCCAGGCCTTATAGGCTTTTTCCATGCGAAGTGAATTGACAGCATAAGTTCCGAAATCCCTCAGACCTTGGGATGTTCCAGCCTCATGCAACTGATCGTAAAGTTCTTGCATTCTCTCCATCGGATGGTGGAGTTCCCAACCGAGTTCTCCCACATAAGAAACACGGAGGGCACGGGTCGGGATGCCTGCCACCTCGATCTCCTGACACCGCAGCCAGGGAAATGCCTCGTTGGAAAGATCGGCATCGGTCAGTTGTTTCAGGATGTCCCTTGAACGAGGACCAGTGAGTACGAGTACTCCGTAATCGTCGGTAACATTCGAGATCTCCACCCTTTCACCGGGTAAGCGTTGCTGATCCAACCAGTCTTCATCATGGATTTCAGCTACCGCGGCTGAGAGGAAATAGAAGACATCCTTGGAAAGCCTAGCAACCGTTCCCTCACACTCGATCCCACCAAGATCGGTCAAGAGGTGAACCAGGGAGATGCCGCCAGCCTTTTTTGGAATTCGATTCGCGCATAGACGATTCAGGAAGGAAGTTGCATCTTCTCCTTGAATGTCGAACTTGGCGAAGCTCGAGAGATCGAGAAGTCCAGCATGTTCACGCACCGCTTTACATTCTGCGGCAACAGCGTTAAAGGAATTGTTCCGTTTGAAGCTGTATTGCTCTCCTTCCTGGTTTGGATCGAACCATTTGGCCCGTTCCCAACCAAAAATCTCTCCAAATACGGCACCCTTGGCTTTCAGAGTCTCATACACAGGTGTGGTGCGTTGTGTTCGTCCCGGTTCCCGGAATTCACCGGGATAATGCACCTGGTACATATGCTCGTAATCATCGACTGCTTTTTCCAGGGTGTATCGTCCGGCTGCCCAGTCCCCAAAGCGTCGTGCATCCATTTCACGTACATTGATTTCCGTCTGCCCGTAGATCATCCACTGAGCCAAATATTTTCCTGCACCAGCTCCCTGGGTGATGCCGATGCTGGCTCCGCAACACATCCAGAAGTTTTTCAGTCCGGGAGCAGGGCCTAGGAGGAAGTTACCATCCGGTGTGTGGGTGATGGGTCCACTGACGACACGCTTGATGCCGGCGTCCACAAAAACAGGTATCCGCTCTGCAACTTTTTCAAGATGCGGTTCCAGTCTCTCGGTGTCAGGAGGAAGGAGAGCGTTGTCAAAGCTCCAGTCGATCCCATCAAGTCCCCATGCTTCGGCATTCATTTCATAGGGGCCGATTACAAGTCCTTGCTGTTCCTGACGGTAGTAGCAGGAAGACCATGGGTCGCGAACGACCGGGATTTCTTTTTCCAAATCATTGACTTCCAGGATGCTTTCGGTGACAAGGTACTGGTGGACCATATTCACTATCGGCACCTTCAGACCGACCATCTCACCGACTTGACCAGCAAAGGATCCTGCTGCATTGACCACGTGTTCGCAGATGACGGTTCCTTGCTCGGTCACCACTTCCCATTCCCCGCTTTCAAGAGGATTGATGTCGGTAACCCGGTTGTGCCGGATGATTTCCGCACCACGCATTTTGGCACCGGCGGCCATTGCATTGGTGATTCCACTGGGATCGGTGTGTCCGTCATTTGGAGTATACGCTCCCATCAGCACACCCTTGGTGTCGAGCAGAGGATGGAGTTTTCGGATCTCGTCAGGACCGATCAGGTGGCATTCCGCACCTGCCAACTGAAGCACCCCCTGGACGTATTGAAACCAATCCACTTCATCCTGTTTGACTGCCAATCGGATGGCTCCGCATCCATGCCATCCGGTCGCCTGTCCGGTTTCTGCTTCAAGGACCTGATAAAGTTCTGAGCCATAACGATGCACCTTGGCCATGTTGAGGCTGCCGATGAAATGCGGGACGAGCCCTGCAGCATGCCAGGTGGAACCAGACGTCAGTTCCCCTTTTTCAATCAGCATCATATCCTTCCAGCCTTCCTGGGCCAGATGGTAAAGCAGGCCGACGCCCATCGCGCCACCACCTATCACAACCACTTGTGCGTGGGATTTCATAAGCTTCTCCATGGTTTCGGGGAATTCACTCATGCCTCCTGTTCATGCAACCATCTTTTTACTGCGTTTTCTTCTGGGACGATCCTCCCCGATGCCTTGGGTCGAGTTTTTGGAATCAGGAAGACTTACAACTTTTTGTAGATGTTTTGTGGACGCATGCTGATGCGGTATGGCCATGGCGTCCACAAAATGTTGTTGAAAAGTGGGTTCTACGGCTGTTTCGATCTTTTCTATTTGTCGAACTGTTTCTTCAATTTCCCTGCGCGACGCATGGTTGAGCAGTGCGATGCGGGCACCGGTACCTGCTGCGTTACCCGCAGAGCTGACCTGCTCCAAATCACAATCCGGGATCAATCCCAGGACCATCGCATATTTGACGTCGATGTGACTGCCGAAGGCTCCGGCAAGCCGGATGCGCTGAACTTTCTCGACACCAAGGTGATCCATGAGTAGACGGATGCCGGCGTATAGAGCCGCCTTGGCCAACTGAATGGCACGGATGTCATTCTGGGTGATTCGAATTTCGTGTTCTCCTGAATGGAGAAGGTAGGCACAGGTTCGGCCTTCTTTGATGATTCGGCTATTTTGACTCCTCAAGGTTTCATCGAACAGTCCGTCTCGAGTGATGATCCCACACAGATAGAGTTCGGCAATCGCTTCAATGATCCCCGACCCGCAAATTCCGGTTACCCCAAGCTTGCGTGTCTCTTCTTCAAAGGAAGGCTCATTGGACCAGCATTGGGATCCTATGACACGGAAGCGGGGATCCAAGGTCACTGGATCAATGCGGACACGTTCAACCGCTCCGGGTGCAGCACGCTGTCCTGAAGAAATCTGGGCTCCTTCAAAAGCAGGTCCTGTTGGACTGGACGCGGCCAGTAGGCGATCTTGGTTGCCAAGTACGATCTCTGCGTTGGTACCAACATCCACCAGCAGGGTCAGTGTTTCTTCATGGTGTGGAGCCTCGGCCAAAACCATGGCTGCTGTGTCAGCGCCCACATGTCCGGCAATGCAGGGCAGAGTGTAGCTGTGGGTTTGAGGATTTAGCTGAAATCCGAGTGTTGTGCCTAATGTTTCGATCGCTTTATCGGTGGCGAGGGCGAAAGGCGCCCCACCCAGTTCGACAGGATTGATTCCATGAAACAAATGATGCATTACAGGATTTCCGACGAGGACCATTTCTATCACATCATCCTGAGAAATCCCAGCCTGAGCGCAGACTTCATGCGCAAGCTGATTGAGCGCCTTTTGCACCGAATCTGTCAGTTCTTTGTCTCCATCCTGATTGAGCATCACATAGGAAACTCGGCTCATTAGATCTTCGCCAAAACGGATCTGAGGATTCATCCTTCCTGCCGACGCAAGCACTTCACCGCTCCCCAGTTCACAAAGGTGTGCCGCGAGAGTGGTCGAGCCTACATCGATGGCTATTCCGAAAAGTGTTTCCTTAAATTCAGGCCACAATCCCCGCATCCGGTTCTCACGGTCGACTGCTGCAGTCACCTTCCAGTTTCCTTCGCGCAGAACAGTTTGCAGAGACTTCAGGATCGGGTGAGGAACCTTGATCCCAGATAAATGCCACTCCTGTTCAAGTGCCTGTAACAACCGACCTAGATCCGAGGAGGCTTCTTCCATGCTTGGACGTTCCACTTCGACGTAATACAGTCGGACGATCGGATCGAGAAGGATTTCTCGGACTTCAGCTTCCTTTCGGACCACCTGGCGGTGCATTTGGCTCTCGGGAGGAATATCAATCACACAATCTCCTTCAATCCGCGCCGTACATCCTAACCGGCGTCCCTGTTTCAGCTTATTCCTTTTCTTGACCAGCTTCTCTTCGGTGGCATCAAAAGGGGAGAGATGGGAGGGTTCGGAAACAAGTCTGTGTTTTGGGAATTCACCGGTCGCATGGGTTACTTGGCAACGAGCGCATATTCCCCTCCCACCACAGACTGAATCTAAATCGACGCCAAGCGATCGTGCAGCCTGAAGGACCAGAGTGCCGGTGGGAAAACTTCCACGTTTGCCGGAAGGGGTGAAAACCACCGATGCCTCAGTCATAGCTAAGCCGCTGATGCCAGATTGCGCTGTTGCTGAAGCCATTCGGAAGACTTTGTGAGCCCTCCAAATGGAAACAAGTGGAGTTGTTGATGCCCCCGAATTTCCTGAACCAAACGATCGGGCTTATTCACGAAAAGGAGTTTGCCAAGGTTGAAACCCTGTTTTTTCAGCACTTCCGAAGAAGCTTTGACCCCACATACCTGAGCATAGCGTAGAAGCGTCTTCAAAGTTGCTGGCCCCGGGATTCCAATATGGATCGGATTGGTTACTCCCTGCTCATGCAGATTATTAATCCACCGGTTGAGGGTCTGGCTTTCGAAACACCATTGAGTGACAATCCTTGTGGAAATGCCTTGTTTTGTGGCCCATCGAGTTTTTTTCAAAAGGCTGTTCTCCGCGTCAGGATCACTAGGGTTGCCCTCCGGATGGCCGGCAATGCCTATTTCCTCAAAACCGATACGTTGCAATTCGCCGGTTTCCATAAGGTCCATGACCTCGGTAAAAGGCCCCTGTTGTTCTTCCTCACCTCCTCCAATCAACAAAAGCCGGTTTACCCCCTTCTGCTTCAGAGATTCCAGCATTTCTGAAAACTGCTCTCGGCTTTCCATCCCTCTTGCTGCAATATGAGGAATTGGTGTGCGGCCCTCATCTACGAGCTGTGCGGAGGCCTCCACCACTTCAGAAATTTTACTTCCCGGTATCATGGTGACATAGATCTCCTCCACCCACTGTGGAAGCCCTTGCACCTCCGAAACGTGGTGGGGAAGAATTTCAAGGGACCAGTTAGGAATTTTGTCAGACATACACCTGTTAGAGAGTTGAATTATTTTTTGGATGAAATCTTGTTCGATATATTTATCGAAATCTTGCATTTTAAATACCAACTATAAACTATTGATATCATAGGAGTAATTTAAAATTATTTAAATAATAAGAATTCAAAATTCCTTTTTCTCAATAAGATTGATTAAACAAATTATTTTTGGAATCTGGAAAAGATAAATTTTACGCTGAAAAATTAAATAATTATTATAATATCAGCAATATAAGTATTTTCTTTTCAAAAGAATGGATTTGAGATAAAAACAGAATTTCATGTTCCTTATATTGAAAAACAGAATTTCTAATTCCGATTTCAATTTTTACCAGTGATAATGGCCTCTGATCGTGAGGGGGAACTGAGGAAGATTCAATGTAGAGATTTCCTCCTGAGTTTAATTAGCTTAGAAAATCCTGGTCTTTACTGAGAAGCAGGAAGATCCAACAGTTGGAGTGCCTGATCCTGTTTATCCTGTTCCACGATTATAATCGAACCGCCTGTTTCGAGGTGTGCTGGGATCTGATGCTGATGCAGTAGTTTGAGCATGGATTCAGATTGGGTAGGGTCCAGTCCGGATTTAAGCACTCTCCAGGGGTGGTAAGAGCTTTGAAAAAGAAGGAATCCCATACCGACCAGGATCATGAACAAGGCCAAAAGCAGTGTGACCCTTTTGGAGCGGGACAGAGGATTAAGGAAGGATTCGAATTGATTTCGGGCCTGATCGAGGGCCATGGAAGATCATCCTTCATCGAGTTTCAAAATCTAAAGAAGTTCTCAGATTCAGGAATCTTGATGCTTAGAGTGTTCTTCAAGCTCAAGCAGTCTAAAATGAAGACTCCTCAAGTCTGAATAAAGTGGATCGAGGATTTTCCTGAACTTCTGTTCAAGATGCTCCAAAGCATCCTCCACGCCTTCCGTTGAGGTGATTTTATTATGGTCTTCTGGAGATACACTCATCTTCAAATACCTGGCTTAATCCTTTTGAGAAGGCACCTCCATGTGCTTGTACAAGAACTCATGCAAGGATTAAGCAAGAGGCATTCTGGGGGAAATAGGTTTATACTTAACAATCGAGAAGGATTGATCCAATTAAGGATTATTTTCAGAGGATTCCGTTTAAAAAATCACATATATTACTGAAATTTAATTTTATTATGCGATTTAGGGTGAAGAAAAAATGAAGCAGATTTATCCATTGAGTCTGGCCTTTTTGTTTGGCTCTGTTGGAGGAATGTTATTTTTGTGGCTTGGTTTGCCTGCGCCATGGCTTTCTGGTTCCATGGTTGGAGTGACCATTGCTGTTTTGCTCGGGATACCATGTGATTTTCCGAAACAATTACATGCTGGGCTGTTTGTCGTTCTTGGACTTTCGATGGGAAGTGGGGTGAAGCCAGAAACCCTGTCCAGGATTCACCAATGGCCGATCAGCATTGCACTGATATTTTTCACCGTATTGTTGATCATTCTCGCAACATACATTTATCAGCGCAATGTCTCTGGTTGGGACCGTTCGACCTCCTATTTCGCCTCCATACCGGGTGCACTTTCTTTCGTCATTGCGGTGGCAGGAGACTATCCACGTGCGGATATGAGCCGGGTAGCCATATCTCAGTCACTCCGGGTTTTCATCCTCGTAGCCATCTTGCCGATGGTGCTTGGAAGCCCTTTAACCGGGGATGGGGTTCTCGTAGGGCAATCATTAACGATGACTGAACCTTTGATGTTGATGATGCTTTTGGCCATTTCTGCGTTATGCGGATGGATTTCAATGAAGTTGAAAATTCCAGCGGGTTGGCTCACGGGGCCTTTTTTCTTCAGTTCTGCCATCAATGCATCTGGTTTGGTGACTTTGGTGATGCCTGAATGGTTAATGATTCCTGCATTTGTCGCACTTGGAGTCCTGATTGGATGTAGGGTGGCTTTGATTGATCCGATTCTTCTGTTCAAGTTGCTGAAAGCTTGTTTTGGTGCGTTTCTGGTGGGTTTTGGCATTTCGTTGGTCGCGGCTTATGTTGTTGCCAACTGGATTGATCTTCCCTTCGGGCAACTACTGTTGGCGTATGCACCTGGAGGTTTGGAGGCGATGATCATGATGGCCTTCATCCTGGATCTTGATCCGGCCTTTGTTGCGGCACATCAGTTGGTACGTTACATTGGTATGATTTTGATTCTACCCTTTGTGACCCAAAGGGTGTTGGGATCTCCTGAAGATTCTGTGTTATGAAAAAGCTATTCTTATCACCTTTTTGAATCATGCTTTTCTGGCTGGCATTGACTGGTATGCTGATCTGGCGTTTTGTGGTCTACGAACCTCCTCAACCTGTGATGGGCAAAGCAGGAGTACTGACCCACCCCGCATGCGCCAAATATTCGACGGAACTGGCAGTTGCTACTTGTGAGCAGGTACATCCAGTGATTATCGTTGCTCCTTCCACTCCCGATAATCAAACACTTGATCAGAAATCTTATTCCGGCAATTAAAAGATCTTTCGCTGGAATTGAATCCGGAAGCGTTAAAGGGGTGATCTTCCTTTTTACTTCGAGCCTCTTTTTTCCTCTTGGGGACGGTTGTGCGAAGTACCTTTCGCAGATGATGCCGGTGACTGAGGTGACCTGGGTCCGTTACCTGGGAAACTTCCTGCTTTTGCTACCCTTCACTCTACATTATCACGGACTTAGAGGTTTTCTCCCCGGGCGTTTCATAGCTCAGCTTTTTCGGGGGTTGGTGCTTGTCTTGACAACCTATCTTTTTTTCACCGCCATCCAGACGGTACCAATCGCTGATGCTCAGATTGTATTTTTCATCAATCCCCTGCTGGTGGTTGTGCTTGCTGCTCTGATGCTCAGGGAGAAATTGGATTTCAACCGGATTGTTGCAGTGATGGTGGGATTTGCAGGAGTGTTTCTGGTGATCCGGCCAGGATTCAAAGAATTTCAGATCGAAACTCTATATGCTCTCTGTGCGGCGGTTTCTTTTGCGGTCTTCTTAATCAGTACACGTATTCTTTCTCAAACCGAATCCACCTTGATCACACTATTTTTTAGTGCGTTAGTTGGAACATTTGTGCTTCCATTCACAATGGATTCAAGTTGGATCTTCCCATCCTGGAATGAGTTCCCTTTTATGGTGGGAGTTGGATTATTCATGACCATTGGTCATTACTTCTTTTTCCTAGCATTGAGGCACTTGGATGCCTCACTGATTTCACCGTTGACCTATTTTTCGATCATTGGCTCCACAACGGTGGGTTATTTTGGGTTTGGAGATGTCCTTAGTCTGAACTCCCTGATGGGATTCGTGCTCATTTTTACAGCGGGGATCACTGTGCTGGTTCAAGAGCGGAAAAAAACAACGAGGGAAGCAATTACTTAATTATTCAATCGGCAAAGGGCGATAAAGAATTTCTCTCCCTTATCCATGCCGTTGGCCATGAATCTTCTGCAAGTATCTGTATCCTGTTCCCAGATCTTCTTCAAACCTGATTTTATATCCTGGATGTCTTCCTTCATCAGAGAAAATTTAGGTGCCGAACGCATATTTTTGAGGCGGTTTTTTTTCGTGGAATACTCAACTTTTTTTTGCTTAGTACCCTTCTTTGAGAAAGCCTCTTTGATGGAGAAGATGGATTTACGGTCTTCTGCATTGATGCGAATCGGTTTTGGGAGATGGCTGCGAAGGACGACCTTCTGCAGTAAATCCCGTTCTCTTGTTCTGCAGAGGATAAAAATCTGCTTTTTGCTGAAATCCATATCCAGCACCCGTTCACAATCAGCAGGGTTGTTTTTGAGGATGTTGCGCCGAACCTGTTCCTGCAATTTCTGCGTAGCAAAGGCCCAGTGAGGTATGAATGCAGAAAAAATACATACAGAAATCAAAACTCGCCAAAGGGATTTCATTCGACCTCTAACTGAATAGTGCTCATTCATGAACTTTCTGTTCGATTCTAGATGTGATTCAACCTCCGATGACACAACATCTGGGGAAGTCATCGAGATCCTTCAGTTTCATCAAATCTTCTTCGCTCAAACGTGAGTTGTCCGAAGCAGTAGGGGGTGTCGAGGATTCATTGAGCGAACACCAGGCCTGGATGTTCCATTCCTGACGTGTCCGGAAAAGGGGTTTTTGACGGTTTGCAAATTCCATCTGCCGATTACGTAATTTTCGGTACTCACCGCTTGCTTCACAGATGACATCCATGAAGGTGCTGGTTACATAACCATCACTTGAACATTCAATGCGCATCAGTTCCGCGACAAAACGGGGTTTGATCATTTGTTTGATCCTGGCACGGCAAACCATTTCTTCAAAGATTTGGATCTGGATCGTCTCTCCAACATCCGGAACCTCGGTGAGCACACTTCCTTTGGAACCTTCTGGTCGGCTGGGCCAAATTCGTGAGGATTCGATGTTCCAGTAAAAATAGGTTCCTTCTGCATAGGCTTTCCTCGAAAGAATCAAATCCGATGGCAGCAAATTCAGCAAAAGGATCAAAAAGACTAAACTGGAAATAAATTTAAGGGAAGTCATCTCCTAAAAAGGTGGAGCAATGTAAAGATTTCCATTTGGACAAACACTCTAAGGTTCTACTGGGATGTTGTGAGACGGTCCGGAAACAGGAGCCAGGGCTTCTCCAGGTTCTTCCGGAATCGAAGGTGCTGGAGGGGTACGCGGGAAATCGCTTTCATCGGCTGACATCAACCTTTGAAGCCTATAAAGTAGGACCTCGATTTCAAACCTTTGTGAAGAGGGTGGGCAATGCCTCAAGACAAAACGCGCCGTTTCCAACACCTTGTCCCAGTGGGGATGTTGGGGCAGGGTTTCAATTTCAGTGTAGCGGTCCATCGTCCTGGCCCGAATGCTGTTACGTTCGATTTGGATGGCCCAAAGCCCGGAGCGTTTGGCGAGTTCTCCACGATTGGTTCTTGTTGAATACTGCCAGTATTTGACGCTTTCGTTCATCAGTTGGACCAGATCAAGATGCCATTGTGGCCTCCAGGTTTTGATTGCTGCGTTCCTCCCGGCCCGGGTGTCGGTGTGCACATCGGCTGCAGGTAATCCTTCGATCATTTTGCGGCATTTAAGGAGGGCATTTTGCAATTCCTTCATACTGACTGGCTTCTCCAAGTAATCGGCAAAGCCAAGTTTGATCGCAGTGATTGCAGAAGGCAGATCCGCATCTCCAGTCAAAATCACCGAAATCATATTCGGGTTTTTCTTGCGCATCCATTTGATCAGAGCAAAGGCATCTCCATCCTGGAAATTGATTTCAGTGATCAGGACCTTGATCCCCATCGGATCCTGTTTAAAGAGCATCCTTGCGCGTTGCATGCTGTCAGCTGATTCTACATCCAACCCCAGCCCGATCAGTTTCTGGGTCTGCACATTGAGCATCTCCAGATCATCATCCAACAGGAGGGTCTTCAGATTTAATCCAGTTTCCCTTTCAGACTTTTTCATTTCTATTTTACGATTTGATCTTCACCTGATGGGGATGCAAGGGCATTTCCAATTTTTTTTTCAAGTAGCATTCTGTAGAACGTTTCTCTTCCAATTTCTAGAGCAGAATCATTCAAGGTTTTATTATCTGAAGCTAAAACAACTCAAGTCAAATGGCAGAAGGAGTGTTAAAAAATCAGAAGTCTTCCATGTGATTGCAATGCTTTTGAGGAGTATATGAGAAACTTTAACAATATTCTCCTTAGGAATCATTATTTTCCCTCCAATAACATTTGACAGATCCGCAGTTCGTTCTAGAATTTTGAGACCTTAATTCAAATTGAAATGGATTCATAATGAACAAAGAATGGGATTCGAAACTTCAAACGAAGATTGATGGAAAAACCAAACCTCCCGGTTCGCTTGGCGAACTGGAGGGATTGGCTTGGAAGATAGGTATGATCCAGGGAGCCCTGGAACCGCAACTCAAGAACCCTACGATGCTGGTCTTTGCAGGAGATCACGGCATCACTTGTGAGGGAGTCAGTCCCTACCCATCAGAAGTGACAGCACAGATGGTAATGAATTTCTTGTCTGGAGGGGCGGCGATCAATGTTTTTTGCAGGCAGCATGACTTTGATCTGAAGGTCATCGATGCTGGGGTTGCATCAGATTTTGAAGCACATCCTTTACTGGTAAATGCAAAAATAGGCCACGGCACTGCTAATTTTCTTGAATCGAAGGCAATGAACAAAGAGGTGGTTCAACAATGCATTGAAAGGGGGAAGTCGCTTGCGGAAACATTGCCGGATCCTTCTTGCAATGTCATTGGGTTTGGAGAGATGGGCATCGGAAACACCTCTTCATCCGCGCTGATCATGCATCGCCTTACAGGAATTCCTTTGGAATCCTGCGTCGGACGGGGGACCGGGCTTGATGATCAGGGGCTATCCAAAAAGCTGAGTGTACTTCAGCAGGCCTCAGAAATTCATAACGGTGCACAAGATGCAATAGAGGTTCTGTCCGCATTTGGCGGGTTTGAAATCGCCATGATGTGCGGAGCGATGATGGCATCTTCCAGGATGGGGCGGATCCTTCTCATCGACGGATTCATCGCATCAACAGCTTTACTGCTGACAAGGGAATTTTTCCCTGAAGTCATGGATCATGCCGTTTTTACGCATGTGTCTGGGGAACGCGGCCATCGTCCGCTTCTAGAGCATTTGAAAGTTGAGGCACTCCTGGATCTGAATCTCAGGTTGGGAGAGGGGACCGGCGCCGTACTGGCGTATCCACTGCTGGTTTCTGCTGTTGGTTTTCTCAACCAGATGGCCTCTTTCGAATCTGCAGGGGTTAGTGATCGTTCCGATGCCTGACTGGAACCTGGAGAAGAAACGTTTTCTTTCATCAATCATCTTCTACACCCGGATTCCTGTTTCATTGTTCCTGCAGGCGGATCCTATGGAAAAGGGAGCCCCTCAACAGTCCAGTCGCTATTTCCCGCTGATAGGAATCCTGGTAGGTCTAGTTTGTAGTCTGGCTTTTCTCGCTGCGAACGAGATCCTTAACAAGGAAATTTCAATTATACTTGGACTGGCACTTGGAGTCTGGATCACAGGGGCATTACATGAAGACGGTCTGGCTGACAGTGCCGACGGTTTTGGAGCAGGATGGGATCCTGAGCAGATCCGTGTGATCATGAAAGATTCCCGGATCGGGGTCTATGGAGTGCTCAGTCTGCTGTTCGTGATGTTCATCAAATTTGAGGCTCTGCTTTCGATCAAGGTTGAGCAGCTTCCGTTGGTTTGGATTGCCGGGCATGCCTTCAGTAGGCTGGCATCGATCGGACTTCTGCTTCCTTTGAATTACCTTGGAGGTTCCAACAACAAGTCCTCCTCAATGGTTCAGCTTGATTTTCAGGACTGGCTGGTCGCCGGGATTTCTGGAATCCTGCCTCTTGTGTTTTTAGGTATAGAAGCTTTTTCCGCAGTGGCGGCCATCCTTATCCTCGGTGGGGTACTGACGCGTTTTTTTGGAAAAAGAATAGGAGGGGTGACAGGAGACTGTCTTGGAGCCTCACAGCAGCTTTCTGAAACCCTGTTTTACCTGATTATGGCCATTTACTTCCATTCCTGAAAATGGGATATGCAACTTGGTATCTTTTGAGGAATTTTTTCCCTCGTCTCCTCAAGGAACTGCCCCCTCTTCCATTTCCGTCCTATGTGTTGATGTATCTTCCTTCTCCAGAGAAAAAACAGGAAGAGCGTCGTTAATCGTTTTTTCCTGTTCCATTCCGATGACCACAGACAGTTTCAGAAACATGAGTGGGATATATTTTAAACAAAACTTCAATGTTTAGACGCTATTGTTCGAACACACTCATTTTTAATTTAAATCCATTTTATCTGCTTAAAACAGATTTGAGGGTAAGCAGATGAATGGAGCCAGAATGCAAATGCTAAGCGGATTGTTTTGTGAAAATATCAATTTATAATAGTAAATCTTTCAACAAATCATAAAAAAATATGCCTACTTCCGGTCAGCTCAAAACCCCTCTTCATGCATGGCATTGTGATCATGGTGGGAAGATTGTGTCTTTCGGAGGTTGGGAAATGCCTGTCCAGTATGAAAAGGGAATCCTTACGGAACATCTTGCTACCCGTCGTAGCGGAGGTTTCTTCGATGTCAGCCATATGGGACGTTTCCGGGTGGAAGGCAAGGACACGATGGCTTTTCTCCAAAGGGTGTTGACCAATGATAGTTCCATCCTAGAACCCTGGCAGGCTCAGTATACTCTGCTCGCGAATGAAACGGGAGGGGTTATCGATGATGCCTATCTTTATCACCCGGAAGGAGAATACCTGATCGTCGTTAATGCTTCTAACCGTAAAAAGGACTGGGATCATTTCCAGGAAGAGGCACGGCAATTCCAGGATTTGGAGCTTCTGGATCTGACCGAGGAAATGGCAATGATCGCTGTCCAGGGACCTCAGACAGAAGACCTGATTTCAAGTTTTCTGGAACAAGGTAGTCTTCCCTTGCGCAGACACAACAGTCTTTCAAAAATCACCATGATGGGTGTAGACATCCTGATTTCAAGGACAGGATACACGGGAGAGCCTCATTGTTTTGAGATGTTCATTCCCGCCGGGAAGGTCTCTGGAATATGGGAAATGCTTCACCATGCAGGAATTTCCAGTGGGTTCACTGCAGTTGGGCTTGGTGCACGAGATACCTTGAGACTGGAGGCTCGTCTCCCACTCTATGGGCATGAACTGGGAATCGATCCGGAAGGAGTAGAAATCCCCGCCTATGCATTCCCCCTCACTGCCTATGCCGTGAGTTTTGCCGAATCCAAAGGAAATTTCATTGGTAGGGAAGCACTGGCACGTCAATACCAGGATCTCGAGCAGTTGCGTTCCGGAAATTCTACTGAAATTCCTTCTCTTCCAAAAAAAATCTTTGCCCTCCACCTTTTGGACCGAGGAGTGATGCGCCAGGGTGATGTTGTTTTCAAGGGGGAAACTCGATTGGGAACCGTGACCAGCGGAACCGTCGTTCCTTACTGGAAATTTTCTGGTTTGGGAGAATCTTCCGAAATCACCGATCAGCAAGATCGACGGAGCATCGGTCTCGCACTGCTCAGTGCCCGGACACAGATAGGCACGGATCTGGAAATCGAGGTGCGTGGAAGAAGGCTCAAAGCAAGAGTCGTAAGCGGTCACGGAAGTTCAAAAATCCCTCCCTACTTCAGGGCCCTTATTCCCTGACTCGGTCCGTTTTCTTCAATCGGCTCCAACCCGATCCACCGATCCCAGCAATTCAGATCTATCTGAATCTGAAAAACCGATGAGATTCTTTTCTATCGTCGGTTTCGAGAATTCTTTTGAATAATAATCCATTTCTTGTTTTCAGATCTTTATAATCCACCGCCTTACCATGCTCAGTTGCTGACCAGTCTGCATCGTTTTCAGATGTTGTGCCACATTAGGACCAAGTAGTTTTACGAATTGGATCTACAGTCTAAAAGTCTAACATAATGACAAACAGGAAACGGCGTAAGGCTGCCGCCAGAATTCCTCTTTATTTCAATCAAGAGAGGAGCAATGGAAATCCGACTGGTGATATGGTCTGTCAGCGTCCTCGGGCTGGCGGCGATATTGATTTTTCTAGATTCCACGGTGTACTGAGGTAACGCCTGCAAAGATTTCTGGTAACTCCAGAAAACGGGAAAAAGGCAAAAAAATACTGTAATTGAAGGTAGGATCCACTTCAGGAAAATCAGTCTGTTTCCTGCGATGCCTTCGATGCGAGTTCCTTTTTATAATTTCCCGGTTCCTCTGGGAATCCATTCCATGCCGATTCTGGCAACCTGAAGTGAAAATCATGAGAAGGATCAGGATGATGAAACGCATAACAAGCTTTTTCCCGATGATCGCATGTTTTATGAGTTTGGCTTTTGTTCTCCCGTCAATGGCTGCTGCAGGAACTCCCAGTTCCGAAGCTGCTGGCATCGAACGCTCTGAACCGACAGAACCGGAACGCCAGTACTGTGCGGGCATGATCCGTTTCGGTCGGGAGGCCTTTCAGCGTGGACGCTATCAGGACGCCAAACAGTTTTTCCGTCAGGCGATCGAGGCGGACCGGACAAATTCCAAAGCTTGGCTTTATTATGACCGCAGTGTGATTTTTGCCCTTGCCGAAAAAGTAGAGCAGGGAAGCGGGTTGCTGGCACCCGGGAGATCCTTGACCACTTCCGGGGCAACTGTTCCGGATTTGCAGGTAGAGCAAACGGCTGCACCGCTGATGCCTTTGGCAGAAGAAGGGGAAGAGGAGGAAGTGGAAGAGGAAGAAGGCTGTTGACCATGCACGCAGGAAGGCGATGAGCGAAGAGGCTGAAGAAAGGGTGATCACGGGGCTGCTGAAGCGGGGATACCGTCAGGTTTTTGAGGAACAGTGGTCAATCATGACCGGAGGGTTGCTGATCGGCATCCTCAGCATCATCACATTTGCCTGGGGTCGTCCCTTGGGGGTTGTTGGAGGTCTTCGTAACTGGGCACAGTGGTTTTCCTTCCAGGTCGGCTGGTACGATCAGGCCCCCCTTTCGCCTTTGCTTTCCACCAACTCCATCATAACGCTGGGACTCCTCTGGGGAGCATTCGGTGCGGCGCTGATGTCAAGGCAGTTCGGTTTCCAGATGGCACCTCCCCTGGAACTGGTCAAGGGAGTTATCGGCGGGACCCTGATGGGTCTCGGAGCGGCGATGGCTGGAGGCTGTAATGTCGGTGGTTTTTATTCTGCCGTCAGTGCACTTTCGCTGGGAGGATTAGTGATGATGTTGGGACTGATCCTTGGAGCCATACTGGGTCTGCGTTACCTCTACTGGGAACTCGAACACCTGCCCCAGGGAACTGCCGGAGGGTCTGCAGAAACAGAAGGCGGGATGAACTGGAAAACATACTCACCCTGGCTCGGGGCACTCGTTCTTCTAGCAGCATTCTTTGTTTCCGGAATCTATCGTTCGATGGCTCTCACCCGTACCGGAGGGTTACTGCTCTGCGGTTTGGCCTTTGGGATCATCATCCAGCGCACCCGCTTCTGCTTCGTACGTGCTTTCCGGGACCCCTTCATGACCGGAGAAAGTGAGGTTGGCCGTGCTGTTTCCGTCAGTGTCATCATCAGCGTGCTTGGTTTTGCCGCACTCAAATGGACCGGGCTCCGCAGTGAAGAAGTCTTCGTCAGCAGTACTTTCTGGTTGGGAAGCCTACTGGGCGGATTCATCTTCGGTTTTGGGATGCTGCTCAGCGGAGGCTGCGGCAGCGGTTCTCTCTGGCGAGCCGGGGAAGGCCAGCTGAAACTGATTCTCGCCGTGATCTTCTTCGCCTTCTCAAATTTCCTCTTCCGTACCCTGATCATTCAATTTGAGGGTCTGCAGAGTCTAATTGGGGTCCCGGTCTTCCTCCCTGATTGGTTGTCCTATCCCGGTGCCGTGATCCTGATTGTCCTCTTCTTTGGGGCCTATTTCATCTTCGTCAGCTGGAACGAAGAAACGGACGCTGCCGTCCTTGATATGTAATTTATTCACATTTCGGGGTTAATTTAAGATCCCGAATGCCTCGGCTTTTTGTTCAGCAAAGAGATAGTCTTCATCAAGCTGCAAGGCTT
>NYUB01000154.1 GCA_002683785.1 Deltaproteobacteria bacterium | reverse complement strand
TAACAGGCAGTTAGCTGTTTTAGGCACAGACATCAGAATTTTCCGTATTTCAGATAGGCCTGCTCTGGATCCATTCCGGCGAGAATGCAATCACGCATCTCGCTTTCTGTCGACATCACCGTTTCTGTTTCACCCACGACCTGCTCGGCAATATCACCCGGAATGACCACGACACCATCACGGTCGGCAATCAACCAATCACCACTGCAGATTGTAACCGTTCCAATGGAGATAGGGTCCCCCAAGCGATCATAGGTCCAGCGCTCGACAATATCGGCAGGTGTGTTGAGATCACAAAAAACAGGAAAATCCAGATCAAGAATGAAATCAACATCTCGGCAACGCCCGTCGACAACATATCCCTTGGTATCCTTGACCATCAGTGCCCGTGCCGACAATTCTCCCATCAGTGCGATTTCCTTGGTATTCGGTTGACAGACCAGCACCTTACCGCCAGGAACCTTTGACAGCACCTGGGTCCAGGCCAGCAAACTATCATGACGGCTCAGGGTCCGGTCTATGTGTCCGGAAATGGTATATATTTCACCGGCCAGTTTCTGTCCCGGACTCAGGGCCATGATTTCTGGTGGCAACACGCAGTTGTCGATGCCTAGTCCACGCAACACATCATGCACCGCGCTGGCATAACAAGCCATCAGTCGTTCATCCAGTTGTTGAATTGATGCTTTTTCAGTCAACACGTATTCCTTCTCATTTGCCCTCGTTGGGTTGTTCATAATCCATAGAAAATACGAAGCAGGGTCAGTACATCATTTCTCCTTCGGCGAAACCATTCAGATTCGTTTAGGTGCTGAATCAAATTCCAAAAAACTAACATTGTTTCAAAAGGGACTTGCTCTCCAACTCTTGAATCGTTTTCTTATATCCCACTTTTATCCATTTTCATAAAACTTTTTAATAACCTTTCATTCATCTCAGAAATCATCTCTTCCAACTTTGAAGATAGGTCATTCATGAACCTTTTAGCAAAATCCAGGCTGATCAATCCATGACGGCCTGACCAAAGAAGGTTTGCAATCAGTACGGGTTCTCCTTCCAGTACATCAGCTTCAACTAGCTGAGTTACAGTATCCAACAGAGGGAGAAAAGCTTCGCTACGCCTTTCCTTGGATTGTTCTAATCGCTCATTCTGAATCATAAACAATGCCGAATACTGAAGAGGGTGATCCATGGCAAATTGGAAATAGGCCTCATCGAGTTTCATAAGGTTCTCCATGGGTTCAGCAAAATGATCGATAGCACCTTTCTGGGAGCTTGCAAATTCATCATAGGCTCTGTCAAGCACCTCTTGGACAATCTCATTGCGATCTTCAAAGTAGTTATAAGCTGTCATGGCACTTATGCCTAGTTCCTTTGCCAGCCTCCGCATCGTGAGATTCTCAAGACCTTCTTTAACAAAAATTTTTAAAGCGGCTTCACAAAGTCGGTCCCTAAAAGCAGCTTTTGCCGTGGGTTTGATTTTTTCAGGCATTATTTATAATGTAAATATACATTGTAAATTATAAAGGCATTTTATTGCTTTATTTAAATCTTTCTCAAGCTCATAAAATTGGATGAACAATGTTTTACACTTAACAACACTCACCATATGCCAATGAGATTTCGAGGCTATTTAAAAAAAATCATGTCTGGGAAAAGGTCCAAGGTGAGAAGGTTCTTAAAAATAATAGGTCAGGTTTGCTGTTATCCGGCTTTTATTTTGGAAGTACATTCCAGACCCTTTTTGGAGGTCTGTTGGATCAAAGTAAACGGTTGAGACATCAAGATTCAGATCATCCATGATTTTGTTTTTTATGGACAAACGGTATACAGCAGAAGCATTTTGATGGTCATAGTTCAAAATATAATCCAAATCCAAGGTCTGATTGTAAATTGATTGGTTTCCTCCAAGAAAATATTTGACTGAATCTTCACTTTCTTGGATGCCTTCTTCCCATCCCAAAATATGCTGATCGGATACTCCGGCATAGATATTTGCATGATCATTGAACTGATATTCCAGATCCAAAGCCATATCGATAGTGTTTTTTTTAAAAACCACGTCTGTTGAATGCTTTGCAGCAAACCATTTTTTGGATTTATGTGCCAGTTCTGTCTTAAGCAAAGTATTTCCAAAGTTCAAATTTCCACTCATTCCAAACATTTGATAATTAGGATAGGTTTTTTCTAGTATTGTTTTGTTTCCTATTTGTTCAGATTTCTGCTGATAAAAAGGTTGGTTTTCATTCAATTTAGCAGCATAGAAAGCAAAATCTCCTGATTCCACATTACGTTTCACTTGAAAGCCTACCTCAGTCTGAAAAGGCATGGTTTCATGAACATCATAGTCGGTATCGTTTTCAGGCAGGGGGATGTAATACTCTGTATGTTCTTCAGGAAGTTTGTTGGTTTGTGAATCAGGATTGACAAACATGTCCCAGTCCCATTGGCTGCTGAAATAGTTTATTCGAATAAGATTTTGACCAATACGAGAATCCTCCAATGACGTGAAGTAAACTTCACTTTGATCTTGGGGACTGACTTCATTCAAGACTGAATTTTCTGACTCCCCCCAAATCACAATCTGCCGTCCCACTTTGAAAGACCAGTCTCCATAACTGCCTTGGAGGTATAACTCTCTTAAATTTGAAGTGCCATATGCCTCAGGAGAATGATTCTGGGCTTTGGTTAAGTGATCGTTTGAATGGTGTATGCTTCCTTTTCCATCAAAAAAAAACAGAAGGTTTTCACTAAAATCAGATTCCCATTCCAATCTAAGAGAAGAACGATTGCTGACGATCTTTTGAGGTGCTTGAAAACCGTAGCCAAACTCGTGTTTCAATGAAAATCGAGCATTCTCCATAAAAGCAGAAAAAAATGTTCTCTCTTCTTCTGTTCCAAACTCATCTTCATCAAGGTCATCTATGATCTCTAAATCGTCAGCTTCTGATAAATCCAGTTCTTCATTAAAATTTTCTTGTGGCGTCTCTTCTATGGCTACCAAATTTTCATATCTAGGTTTAATCCTAGACTCATGAAAAAGTGTTTGCGCCAAAACCGAGTAAAAACTTAGTCCCAAACCTAAAACGGTGAAACAATATTTTCTAACGAATTGATTCAACATTGTTTCTTCCCCATGGATAACCAGTTAAGTGATTTTTTTTATAGAGGAAGTTCTTGTCTGACTTTCAATACAATTGCCGAAATACTATAATCGGCTTAATTATTGTTTTGGCCAATGTGCACAATGAACCGTTTAACCGAAGTGATGATCAAATCGGTAATACCATTATTTATCCCCCAGAGGGTTGGAGGGATTTCAGTAAATGCTAATGGAAGAGCTGGTGCATTTTGTTGAAGAGTCGATTTTGAAAGACACCATCGGTGAGAACTCTTTGTGTGAAATAATTTTCATTGTCGACAGGAATATTCAAATGCTCTTGAAGCGTGATGATGGTTGTTTTTCGACGGGTAATCAGATTTCTCACACTCCCAACTTCTGCAATCCAAACCCCATCAATCTGTTTCCATCGGTCTTTTGTGAATAGCTTAAAGGGTTTTCCCTGCCGGTTGTAAGTGACCCATTTAGGGATGATTTTTTTCGTCTGATCCAGCCAAAAGACGGTTTTCGAATAATGGCTTTTTCTCAGACGTTGTGGTTTTGGAGTTTGTTCAATCACCCATGTGTGATTCCCTTTATATTGGATCGATTTTAAGATTTTATATTCATAATCATCAATCGGGGTTCCACTTATGTCTTCACTGCTAAATTCACTGCCGAAGAGACTGCCGGATGCTGGTTCGTTCTGAATCTTATTGGATGATGTGATTCGACGGACCTTACCAAGGCTTGAAAAATACATCCAACTGTCATCATCTTTATCATCGCTCTGGTAGCTATAATTGAGCATTCCGATACCTTTTTCAGACTTCGGACTTAAAATGATATTGATAGCTTTCTGATCCTGTTTTCCATTTTTTCCAATGTCAGAGTAGTTTTTATAGATGGATTCAAAAACTTTCACTCTGGGTTTTTCAATACATCGTATTTTTTTATTTTTCACATGGTACTTACAGGTTTTCATTTTTACTTTGCTGTAACCTGTTTTTACTAAATTGGCCTGTAGGCGGTTTTGATAAACCAACTCCCGTGCATCTTGTGCGTATACAGTAGAGCCATAGTTGGTCAGGAATAATACAGAGATCAGACAGAAAAAAATCAGATCGTCTGAGATAGATTTATTCTTTTGCATGACGGTTCCTTGGACTCATGTTTCTTCCTGTCGTTTCACTCAAAAATTATTTTTTTGTTACCAAGGTTTAAGGGTTTAATCGGACCATCTTCCCCCTCAGATGACTCGAATCGCACATCCAAGACTTTGCAGAGAGCAGGTAATAACAACAGATCTGCTAGCATTGCAGCCAAAATGGCAATTCCACCCAGCAACCCGAAACGTGAAATGGGAATACTGGTGGCCCAAGTCATAAAAAACAAACCAGTGCTTAAAATCAACGAAGTGAAGATGACGGCTTGACCAACTTCATTCAGGGTGTGATTCAATGCTTCTTTCAGATTGCCCCGTTGTTCTATTTCCAGTTTAAAGTGCGTCAAGAAGTGAATCGTGTCATCCACTGCAATTCCAATCACGACAGGAACCACAACCAGAGTGAAGGTATCCAGAGGAAAACCTAGACCTCCCATGAGTCCAAAAATGATGGCAATAGGAAATAGATTGGGGATCAGTGCGACAAACAATCCCACACGGATTGATCCAAAGAGGAATAATAAAATCAAAGAAATCACCCCAATGGTGATCAGAAAACTACGGTACAATGATTCAGTGATATACAATTCCTGGTGAACCTCCAAGACCACAGGGCCTGTTACACGGATGTCCATTTTAGGATAACGCTCCAACAGTGGTTCAAACAACTGATTTTTTTCAGCTTCTACAATATGGATTAAATTCCGATACCTTGAAAACTTGGTATTACGCACGCTTAAATTGATGGTTGCTTTTCGATAGTCATCTGAAACCAGATTTCTTCTATCTTCAGGATTGCCATTATTGAACAAAAAAAGAACTTCTCCCAAGGCACGTTGATCCTGTGGAATCCTATACATTTCTTCACGATTCTCATTCAGGATTTGATTGGTATTTTTTACAACATTCACCAGGGACATTCCCCGTACAACTATATCACTCTGCTCCTTCAACAGTTTTTTCTGTAAAAGATTCATTTTGTTGAGGACTTCTGGGTCTTTCAAAGCATCTGTTTCGTTCATGTCAATAAAGACTTGGAGGCTTTGGGTCCCACCCGTTACAGATTCCACCAGTTCAGAAGCAATTCTGAGCCATGAATCTTCAGGAAAGTCGTGAATGATATTCTTATCCATAGTAATTTGACTGGCTCCCCCAAGACTCATCACAAAAACAACCGTGAATCCTGCAATGATGGTTTTAGGGTAGTTCCAGTTGAATCTGAGGATTTCTCCAATCAGAGCCTGAATCCAAGGGACCGACCTCCGACTTTGAAGGATTTTTTCTGATTTTTTCTTTGAAATGGGATTCCAGAGATCCAGCAACAAAGGCATTAAAATGATGGTGAAGAGATAAGCAACTCCAACACTGAGGGCAGCAAACCCTCCAAAAATCTGGATCTCTTTAATTGGAACAAACATGAGTGAGCCAAAGCCAACCATGGTTGTCAAACTGGTCAGCAAACATGCCAAACCTGATTTTTTCAATGCTGATGTTAAGGCATTCGTGTGGTCCTCTTGGCGGTGACGGAAAAATAGGTAGCCCGAAAGGATATGAACCGAGTCTCCGACACCCACAACGATCACAAGAAATTGAATGGCTTCGAACATTCCTCCCATTTCTACTTGGATCCAGCCTGAAAAACCAACGGCCCAGATGAGGGTCAAAATGATTATACCCATCGTCCAAACGACTGCACTCAATGAACGGAAGAGAATCCAGAGGCCAATGATGATGATCAGTCCCAAACCACCAAAAATGACCCCAACTTCTTCAGACATCACGTTGGTGATGTATGCGACAATTGCAGGATAACCGACCAAATGGTACGAAAAGGCATTGGTATACTTTGACTGCTTCAATATTGTTTCCAAAGCATCAAGAAACTGGGTGTACTCGAAGTCTTCGATGCTTCTGAATTTGGTAGGAGTCTCTGTGATTTGTTCAAAACCTTCATCGGTTTCTAAATCCTCTTCCAAAAGGTCTTCTTCCAGAATGTCTTGAAGTTCTTCTTCTGGAATGGCTCCAAAGTCGGTTGTGATGTGGATGAAACCGTATTTCGAATCTTCAGAAAGGTATGTGCCTGGAAAATCCCGATGTTCCAAGGCTTGTTTACGAAGTTTTTCACGTGCAGCATCAGATTGTGGGAGGTTGATGCCAATAAATTGACGTGAATGCAAATTATCACCGTCTACTTCTTGGTAACCCACATTGATGAGGGATTTGATTTTGACAATATGGTTCAAAGGCTGAGAATTTTCTCCTTGAGAGATTTGAGCAGAGACCAATTCCTCATTCAGGAGGGACAGAGCCTCGAGGGAGTTTTCTGAAAAAATATCTCCGTCTTTGGCTTCATACATGATGATCACAGACTCTTTACTGCCAAATTCTGATTTGAATTGATTCAATGTCTTCAATACAAAATCCCCTTGGGGAAAAGAGGATTCTTTGGAGGTCACCCTTTTAACGCGGTCCATTCCGAACCATGCTGCCACTGTCATGACAAGGAAAAGTGCAAATATGATATATTTTGCTTTCCTCAAATTTGGAAGAAGGTTCTCAAAGAAAATTCCTGTATTTTGGAAGATTTTTTTCATGAGTAAAATGGATTTAGATAGGCAATAATCCCAAGGTTCCGTTGTTCAACTTTAAAATTCGAAGGAGTTTAGGAGTGAATTTTTAGCTCCAGAAATCGAGACGAACCTTGCGCCGTTTGTGACGAGGGAGCTTAAAAAGAGGTTCCTCTTCCTTTTCAGTTGATTGGGGCTTCCGGGGTTCGGCATTCCTACGATAGGCAGGCACTTCATATTCGACTTCAAGAAAATTCGGCCCGGTGCCTTCATTTCTTGTTTCCGTCATGGAGAGGCTATAACGTGGAAGGACCGTCTGAAATTCTGTCCTTCGAACGGCTCCGACAGGAGTTACCCGATCCTTATTTCCATCCACATAAGTTGGATAGAAATTGGTGGTCCCCTGCAGTCGCCGGGGGTTGGATTTACGATCTTTCGATTCTTCGCTCATTTCTTTTGGGTAACTGGTTAGAATTCCTATTGAGCCGGTACAAAGGGGAAGATACTATACTGGCCATCCACCAAAATAATGCAATTAAAATACAACTGCTTGATGCATAGGATCTTCGATCAGAACATTTCCATATAAGCCTGTGAGACAATCATTCAAAAAATTGCCCAACGAGGATTTGAGATTGGAAAAATCTGGAGTGAAATTGATTGAGGAGCCACTTGAAGTGGTATTGGCCAGCCCAAGAGGTTTTTGCGCAGGAGTGGACCGTGCGATTACCATTGTCGAAAAAGCCCTGGAAAAATTTGGACCTCCGATATATGTAAGACATGAAATCGTGCATAACCTGCATGTGGTCAGCCGGCTTCGAGAAAAGGGGGTCATCTTTGTGGAACAACTTGATCAGGTTCCAGAAGGTGCACATGCGATCTTTTCCGCACATGGAGTTTCACCCCAAGTCCGTGAGCATGCCATTGAAAGGAAACTGGAAGTACTGGACGCTACCTGTCCACTTGTGACCAAGGTCCATGTGGAGGCAAAACGCTATGCAGAAAAAGAATTCATCATCCTTTTGATTGGTCATCGTGAACACGTCGAGGTGGAGGGAACTTTCGGGGAAGCTCCAGACCAAATCATCATTGTCGGAACCGTGGAGGAAGCAGAAAACCTGGAACTCCCTAAATCCTGCAGGGTTGCGTATCTGACCCAAACCACATTGTCTCTGGATGACACGGCAGGCATCATCGCCATCCTACGTAGACGTTTTCCGGAGATTGAAGGTCCTGCCAAAGATGACATCTGCTATGCAACACAAAACCGACAGAACGCTGTCAAAAAACTGGCTGTGGAGGTCGAGCTGGTATTGGTGGTGGGTGCCCAAAACAGTTCCAACACCTTGAGACTCGTTGAAGTGGCAGAAAATTCAGGAACCCGAGCCATTCGCATCCAGTCATCATCGGAACTGGAACCAGCTTTTTTGGAGGGATGCAGCAGGATTGGAATCACTGCTGGAGCATCAGCCCCTGAAGATATCGTTCAAGGAATCGTTGAAAAAATCTGTCAGTGGAAACCAGAATGCAGGGTTCGTGAATTGAAATTGACCGAAGAGCAAGTCAGCTTTGGCCTCCCTCTGCAGCTAAAAAGTCTCTAAATCGTCTGGCTGAAAGTCCTCGCGGAGAATATTTACCCTTATCTCCTTCATTCATTTCAGCAAAGGTCGATCGAGCCCCGTGAGGGCAGAATATAGGATCCCACCCAAAATTAGAGGAACCCCTTGGGGCTACGATTTCTCCACCAACCTCCCCTTTGAACAAATGTAGATTTTCTCCATCTGAGGAATATCCGAGACAACAGACCGCACTGGCATGATGGTCATCGAAATTCAGAAGCGCCTGGTACATACCCTTTGCTCCGAGGTGTTTCACAAACCATTTCACCAAAGGCCCCGGTAATTCACCCCAAGCATCGAAATAAAGGGAAGTGTCTTCGACGATGACGGGCTTACCCACCCTCTGCCAGGCCTGGCGTAGCTTATCCTCGACCAATAGCGTGAGATCACTGGTCTGGACTTCATTCAAATCGAGATCGATCTGGACCAGTTTTTTTTGAAGGAGGTTTGAAAGCTCCCTCAGCTTGTTTGCATTGGAAGTTACAAAATGAATCGAGTGCTGCAAGGATCCAGACTGATGTTTGCGTTTGCTCCATAGGCTTCCGAAGCTAATTCAGTTTCCCAAAAAACCCAAAAACCTGTTCAGGAGGCCAGATCGACTATTGTTTTCTAAACCAACAGGTCCGCCTCCAAGGGAGTAAGGGAAGCATTGCGGATGATCCGTTCATGAGAAAGTACACGAGGCAGGATACTCCAAACGTAGTATTCCGCCGTGTTCAGCTTGTTCCAGTAGAACCCGGCTTCTTCACTTTCCGCCGCATAAGCCTTCAAATCCATTCCCTCAGGAAGTTTTTCGTTGAGTTTGAGTTTCGCCACCTGGGCTTGTTTCAGCAGGTAGAAGGAACAGAGCACATCACCCACCAACTGAAGCATGTTAACGGCATAGAGCAGATAAGCTGACTGACCGGAATGCTCACCGATCCGTTTAAGATTGCTGATGCTCTCAAACATCATATGCCGGTAACTTTCCCATTCACGGACCCAGTCGACGAGCATATCTTCGGGAGGATTGCCGTCGAACCAGTTCAGCTCCTTGGTCAGGTTTTCGAGCAGTGCTCCCTGTTTGACCCCGAATTTACGCCCCACCAGGTCCAGCGCCTGGATGCCGTTAGTGCCTTCATAGATCGAACCGATTTTCTGGTCCCGGGCATTCTGTTCCAGAGGAAAATCTCGTGTGAAACCCACCCCGCCGAGAACCTGGATGCCGGTGCAGGCGACCTCAAACCCCTGATCCGTGCCAAAGGACTTGCAAATCGGAATGTGGAGGTCCACGAGATCCTGGTAATACTCCCGGGTTTCTTCCGGTCCGTGTTGAGCCATATCCGTGTACCATGCCACGGTGTACATCATCGCCCGCAATCCCTCGGTGACCGAACGCATCTGCATCAACATCCGGCGAACATCCGGATGTTCCACGATTTTTGCTCTTTCTCCCGGACTGAGGGTGGAAGGTCCCTGTACCCGTTCGTTGGCATAAGAAACCGCGTTCTGACATGCGGCGCCTGCTCCGGCCAGTCCCTGGAGGCCCACAAACAGCCTTGCTTCATTCATCATCTGGAACATCTGCGCCATCCCTCTGTTTTCACCCTGCAACAGATAGCCCTGACAGTTTCCGTTTTCGCCAAAGGAAAGCACACAAGTGGGAGAGGCATGAAGCCCCATTTTCTTTTCGATGTTGACCAGGGTTACATCGTTTGGAGTTCCATCATCCCGGTATTTGGGCACGATGAAGAGACTGATGCCTTTGGTACCTTCGGGTGCACCTTCGGTCCTTGCAAGAAGCAGGTGGATGATGTTTTCCGACATATCATGTTCACCAGCAGAGATGAACTGCTTGGTACCCTTGATCAGATAATGTCCTTCAGGCTGTTGAAGGGCAGTGGTGATAATATCACCGACTGAACTGCCGGCATGGGGTTCCGTGAGACACATCGTTCCAGACCAGGTGCCATTAAACATTTTTTCGCAGTATTCCTGTTTCTGGACCTCGGAACCGAAAGTATAAATCAGATTGGCCGCACCTGTGGTCAGGGTATTGCCGATGCAGAGTGACTGATTGGCCGCAAGCTGGACTTCCTTGGCTGCAACAGTGACCAGTTCCGGAAGTCCCATCCCTCCGAACTCCGGGGACATCTTCATCGACAACCATCCTCCTTCCCCCATCTGACGCCATGCTTCCGGAAACCCCTGTGGGGTTTTGACTGTTCCCTCCTCGACCCGACAGCCTTCCCGGTCCCCGCTCTGGTTGATCGGGTCGAGTACCTGTTCCGCAAAGGTACAGGCCTCATTGATCGTCATCGAGAACAAATCCTCATCAAAATCCGAAAAGGCCTCAAAGCCGCAAAGCTTTCCTGCCTCAAGCACTTCCATAACAACAAACTGAAGTTCTCTGCGGTTCACATGATATTCGGTGCTGCTCATGGTCTTCTTCTCAAATCCGGGTTAAAGGGAACTACCAATAAAAAATTATCCGTGGAACCTAAAAATCAGCAAAATAAATACTCCTGACCCTGCTGTTCTTACTAATTTACAGAGAAATCCAGAAAGGGTTCAAGACTCCATTTTACGGAAAATCACAGACGCATTTGTTCCGCCAAATCCAAAAGAGTTGGACATGGCAACGTCTATTTCCTGAGTTCGACCTTCGTTAGGAGTGACATCAAAATCACATTCAGGGTCGAGATCGTCAATGTTGATGGTGGGCGGGATGAATGAGTGGTGCAGGGCCTTGATGCAGAAAACTGCCTCAATCGCAGCAGCTGCACCTAGCAAGTGACCGGTCATCGATTTGGTGGAACTGATGGAAGTTTGATTTGATATATCTTCTCCCAAAGCAAGCTTGAGGGCTTTCAATTCATTGATGTCACCAGCTGGGGTAGAGGTTCCGTGGGTATTGATGTAATCGATCCTTCCGGGTTCGATACCGGCATCTTTAACAGCAATCTTGACCGCCTTGGCAGGTCCTTCGGTTGAGGGAGCTGTGATGTGGAAAGCATCAGAACTGGCTCCATATCCCACAAGTTCACAATAGATTCTAGCTCCTCTTTGCTTTGCAAACTCATATTCTTCGAGAATCAGCATCCCGGAGCCTTCTCCCATCACGAATCCGTCACGACTCGTATCGTAGGGTCGGCTGGCTTTCTGCGGTTCGTCATTTCTTGTACTGAGGGCATGCATCGCCGCAAATCCTGCAATGCCTAGGGGAGTCACACTGGATTCGGCCCCTCCACTGATCATCACTTTTGCGTCACCGCGTTCAATATGCCTCATGGCCGTTCCAATCGCATGATTGGAAGAGGCACACGCTGAAACGGAACAGGCAGAGTAATTTCGGGCACGGAAAAGCAAGGAAACCTGACCAGGAGCCAGGTTGCTGAGGGTCATCGGAATGAAAAAGGGGCTGACCCGTTTCGGACCCTGCTCCAGGAGAATCTTCGTGTATTTTTCGATGCAGCCCAGACCACCGATGCCGACTCCCATAGAAATGCCAACCTCTTCCTCCAGTGATTCGGTGATCTCCAAACCTGCATCCTGCAGGGCTTCCTGGGTGGCCGCAATCGCGTAATGGATGAAAAGATCCATCTTCTTCGCCTCTTTGGGAGATACCAAATCCGGAAGTTCAAAATTCTTGATCTCTCCAGCGATCTGGCAACGCATTTCGGAAGCGTCAAATTTTTCAATTCGACCAATCCCAGACTTTCCACTGCTGCCTGATTCCCAGGTTTCAGGGACCGTGTTACCCAGAGGGGAAACACAACCCAGCCCGGTGACAACGACTCTTTTTATCTCAGTCATCTTGATTTGGTTCGGGCGGGTTTGGAACCGCCCATGGATTCCCGATTATTTTCAGGACTCAGCCCGCCTGGGCCCCTTTGATGTAATCCACTGCGGATTGGACTGTAGCAATCTGCTCTGCAGCATCATCCGGGATATCAATACCAAATTCCTCCTCCAGGGCCATCACCAATTCTACCGTGTCCAGTGAGTCTGCTTCAAGGTCATCCACAAAATTCGATTCAAGTTTGATATCAGCTTCATCTTTTCCAAGCTGTTCTCCAATGATTTTGATAACTTTGTTTTCAAGTTCGTCCATGGTTGCTCTTTATGTTTGGGTTGTTGTCCGTCTTCTTTGAAGACTTTGTTCTAAATCTAAAGGAAATGTCAATCTGGTTGAAACATTTCCAGAACTAATACATGCCTCCATTGACATGCAAAACCGTACCAGTGATGTAATCCGCTTTTTCTGATGCCAGAAAGTCGACAGCATGGGCGATGTCTTCCGGCATTCCCATCCGTTTTAATGGAATCTGTCTGAGAATTTCTTCCTGCTGAGCTTCGTTGAGCGCCTGGGTCATGGCCGTATCGATGAAGCCTGGCGCAACCGCATTGACCGTGATTCCACGGGATCCGACCTCACGTGCCAACGACTTGGTGAATCCTACCAGGGCCGCCTTGGTGGAACTGTAGTTCACTTGACCTGGATTGCCTGAAAAACCGACTACAGAGGAAATGCTGATGATTTTCCCACTACGCTGCTTCATCATCGTTTTTAAGACCGCACGAGTCGTATGAAACACTCCGTTGAGATTCACATCGATGACCTTCGACCACTGTTCCGCTTTCATTCGCATCATCAGGTTATCCTGAGTGATTCCAGCGTTGTTGACCAGAATATCGATCCGGCCTTCACTGCCGACAACCTCATGGACCATTTGCTCAATCGCTTCGGGGTTTGTCACATCAACCTGAAAGTCTAAGCATTTACTTCCTATTTGTTCTAATTCATTCCGTATTTCATCTATATCAGGGTTGAGGTCGGTCAGGGCGATGTTCGCTCCCGATTTTGCAAGCTGAAGCGCGATCACTCGGCCAATGCCTCTTCCTGCTCCTGTAATGAGGGCTAATTTTTTTTCTTGACCCATATCTTTTTCTTGTTCAGCGAACTTTGAAGTAGATCAACACAGCAATTACAAAAAGCCAGATTGATTTAAGATGCATCTGCCAGATCACCCGACTATTAACTTCTTGGGGCGTCAGCAACTTGTTTTCTTCTGGAACCGGGTCGATACCGATCTTTTTCAATATGATCAACCAAACCGACTCCACTTCAGACGGATTACGGTTAAAAGTCCAGAGCCTTTGAAGGTGATGATGATAAGGGGATCTGAGGAAAAAACGAAAGCGTTCTGCTTTTTCACGCCCTCTAGTATGAAGCATCCATTTAAAAAAAAGACGCTGAATGATGGAAGAAAGGACAGAAAAAATAAAAATTCCGCCAACAATCGGGAGAAACAATTCAGCCTTCACAAAAATGAACATGGCCGAAACCATACTCCCGAGCGCCAGGGCTCCAAGGTCTCCCATGTAGATCAATGCTGGTGGAGCATTGTATTTCAAAAATGCAGTCCCAGCACTAAGAACTGTGGTCGCAAGCACCGCCAATTCCTTGATCTCATAGGTCAAGGGAGGAATCTTCAATCTTGCAGCAAATTCGGAATCACCTCCAATATAGGCCACTGCTCCAACAAACAGGGCACAGGTCATCAACGGTACCGTAGCGAGCGAATCCATGCCGTCAGTTAGGTTGACTGCATTAGCGCCACCTACGATGATCAAAAGCATAAAAGGAATGAAAATGTATTTTGGCAGGTATGGATAGGCGTCTTTGAGAGGTACAAAAGGCACCACTAAATGCCCGTCGATATCGACATAAAGATACAGTCCGAGAACGACTACCAATGCAACAACAAACTCGGCTGAAAGCCTGAAACGAGCACTGATTCCATCGGCTTTTTCGGAATAATGCTTCTTCTCTGAATGTCCTGATTCAACCCGTCGTCGGTGGATCACCTTGGCCACATCGTCCACTGCGCCTATCACTCCAAAGGCAAACATGATGATCAATAATGCCACGATGTATTGGTTCAGGTTGCACCAGAGCACTGCTGCAACAAGGATCCCAAGCAAGAGGACTCCACCACCCATGATCGGTGTAGCCCCAGTGTAGGGTTTGAGATTATTTGAAGTGCCGTTGAAATCCGAAGTAATGCCGACAGCACGAAAATGTTTGATCACAAAGGGCATTAAAATGACAATGACCAGGTAGACGGTCAGGAAGGCCATTCCGCTTCTGAAGATGACCGATTTGAAAATCTGATAAGGCCAAACAGAATAAAGCAGAATGGAGAGCATCGAAAGGATCAGAGACTCATCAGTTCTTTCTCTTTGGTACCGATCAATTCATCAATGACTTGAATGTGTTTATCGGTTACCTGCTGAACGTTTGTTTGGGAAACTTTTTCTTCGTCCTGGGAAATCGCTTTCTCTTTTTCGAGTTTTTTGAGCAAATCATTCCCTTCCCTACGGACATTGCGTATAGCAATTTTAGCATCCTCACCGATTTTTTTGACTTGTTTGACGTATTCCTTGCGTCGTTCTTCCGTAAAAGGAGGCATGATCAGACGTATGATATTTCCGTCATTGGAGATGCTGAAACCCAGATTGGCGGCCTGCAGGGAGTGTTCTATGTCTTTGATCATGTTTTTTTCCCAGGGATTTATCGCCAATGTCTGAGGTTCTGGTGTTGAAATATTGGCCACCTGTGAAATGGAACTGGGATTTCCATAATAATCGACTTTCACCGAATCCAGCATGGTGGGGCTGACCCTTCCTGCATGGATCCCTCCCAGATCACGTTTTAGACTATCCAACGTTGCATCCATTTTACGCCCTGTTTGGGCCTCGACTTCTTCTGTGCTTTCAGGATTCATACTTTTCCTTCAGTTGATCAGGGTTCCAACCGTTTCACCACACACCGCTTTTTTGATAGAATCTGGTGCATTCAGGTCCAGAACCTGAATTGGAATTTTGTTGTCCCGGCAAAAAGCAATGGCAGTAGCATCCATGACTTTCAGATTACGGCTCAGCACTTCGTCATAATGCAAACTGCTGAAACGCTTTGCATCCGGATCTAACATAGGGTCTCGATCGTAAACCCCATCGGTTTTGGTTGCTTTGATGACCACTTCCGCTCCTACTTCCGTAGCTCTCAACACTGCAGCTGTGTCGGTGGTAAAGAAAGGATTTCCTGTTCCTGCAGCAAATATCACAACACGCTGCTTTTCCAAATGCCGGTCGGCTCGACGCTTAATGTATGGCTCACAGACTTCACGCATTTCAATAGCCGACATGACACGAGTCGGAACATCCTTCTGTTCAAGCATTTGCTGAAGACAGAGGCTGTTGATGACGGTGGAAAGCATACCCATGTGATCTCCTGCCACCCGGGCGATGTTCCCATCGGAAGATTCTGCACCGCGGAAAATATTCCCGCCACCAACCACGACCCCAACCTCAACATTGAGTTCAATGACCGAGATGATGTTTTCAGCAATTCTGCGTATCGTATCGTAATCAAAACCAAACCCCTTGCTGCCACCAAAGGTTTCTCCACTGAGTTTGAGGAGAATGCGGCGATACTTCGGAGTCACAGACGCTTTAGAACTGGTATTTGATGAAGGATTCTAGCCTAATTCCAACCCCTATTTCCTTGGAGACCTCCTTGACCAGCTGGTTCACAGTTTTTTGTGGATCCTTGACAAAAGGTTGGGTTTCAACGCAAATTTCCTTGAGGAATTTTTTGATCCTTCCTTCGATCATTTTTGCAATGATCTCTTCCGGCTTTCCAGATTCCCTAGCCTGTGCAGAAAAAACTTCACGCTCCTTGTCGAGCAATGAAGAATCTACCTGATCTTCACGAACTGCCTCTGCTGGAGAAGCTGCAATGTGCATTGCCAGGTCATGGGCCAGTTGTTCGAGCAGAGGATTTTTACAAGCCTCCTCGGTTTCAAGGGAGACGAGCACCCCGATCTTGCCTGTCATGTGGACGTAACCGCCGACATATCCCTGCTTCACCTCAAGACGTGCTGAATCCAGAAGCTGCATGTTTTCTCCGAGCTCAGCGACTTTTCCGTTTATCAGATCCTGAACCGTCCCCCCGCCATCAACGAGTTGTTGTTCAAGTAAAGACTCTGAACCTTGGAAGAGTACCTGTCCTCCAAGGGATTGTAGAAGTGCCTGAAACGAATCGTTTCTTGCCACAAAATCAGTTTCGCAGGCAAGCTTAACAATCGCTCCTGAGCTTTGAGTTTCGTTGAAACGGATCCCAACCGCTCCTTCCCGGGTTTCTCTGGAGGATTTCTTCAAAGCCTTGGCCTGTCCTTTTTTACGCAGAAACTCCTTAGCTTCTTCCAGATCACCATTGCATTCGACGAGGGCTTTTTTACAGTCCATCATCGCAACACCGGTGATTTCACGCAGCTCTTTTACGGCTGCGGCAGTTATTGCTGACATCTCGGTTTTAATAAAGGGTCTTAAATAAGTTTAGATTTTGGGAACCTAAGCGGTTCCCTGTAGAATTGGTAACGTTTCAGGATGCCTCTGGTTTTTCAGAAACCTTTTTTTCCTGAACCTTTTCAACCGGAGTCTTGGAATCGGCTTCAGGAGCAGGTGGTGCAGCGTCCGTTGCTGATGCAACGGATTCGGATTCTGCAGCCTGTTTTTCGGCCTCCTCCTCAATCTTAGCTTTTGGTGCCTGATCCTCTGCTTTTTCTAAAGGAGCGGCAGTTACCGCTTGATCCACTGCTTTTTTCTTGGATTCAGTCCCTTTAGGCTCTTTGTATTTGACGGTTGGTTTTTTGGGTTTGGCCTCAACACTTTCGGCCTCAGGCTTCTTTGACTTGGAATCGGCATCTGACTTGGGAGCTGAGGATTCTTTCTTTTCCGTAGCTTTGCCTTCGTTGATTGCCTTTTCCCGAGCTGCACGTCCTTCAATCACCGCAGTTGCAATGACGTTTGCATAGAGCTGGACTGCTTTGGGAGAATCATCATTACCCGGTATCACATAATCGATACCACTGGGATCACAGTTTGTATCGGCAATTCCAACGATCGGGATTCCAAGTTTCTGTGCCTCACGAACTGCGAGATGTTCACGCTTACAGTCGATGATGAAAATCACTCCCGGGACATCCCTCATCGTCCGCACTCCTCCTAAAGAACGGTCGAGCTTTTGGCGTTTCCGTTCAATCTGCAGCGCTTCTTTCTTCAGAATTCCTTCGTAAGCTCCCTTTTCTCCTGCAATCTCCTCAAAAGACTGAAGCCTTCCGATAGATTGCTTGACGGTGCTGAAATTGGTCAAAAATCCACCTAGCCAGCGAAAATTGATGTATGCAGAATCACAGCGGTTGGCTTCTTCAAGTACGATGCGCTGAATTGACTGCTTGGTTCCGACAAAAAGCATTGATTTGCCTTCGCTGCTAGCCTGTTTGACATACTGGTATGCTTCCTGGAGTTTACGAAGCGTCTGGCGAAGGTCGATAATGTGAATCCCGCTCTTGACACCGTATATGTAGGGTGCCATTTTCGGATTCCAGCGTTTGGTCTGATGACCGAAATGAACTCCTGCTTCCAGGAAGTGTTTCATAGATATGACAGCCATAGTGTCTCCGTTGATGAATGGCTTGAGAAAGGGCGACTTTTGGATGAGAAAGTCGACCGGGCTAGGTTGAGGTTGATAAAGTAGTACTTCTCCGAATGCATCCCTGTCCGGAGAATCACTGGTCACACCAGAAGTACTTTTTGAAAAAAACCCTTTTTATATCAAAAAATGAGGGGCAGAGGCAAGCTTTTTCTGTAGGAATTTCCTTCTTTAGGAAACCAGAGCTTAAGAGATGAAAAGCGACATGGATCCCTTTTTATGGAACAGGCAGAACGAACCAGAAGCATTGGCCGAATTGGACCAAAGATGTTTCCGGAAATGCTGGAAGCTCCAGGAATATATTGATCTGTCTCGGAAAAAACCTTTTCGAGGATGGCTTTTAGAACATTCAGAAAAAGGCCCCTGTGCTTTCCTTGTATTTTTTCTGATACCTCCTGAAGTCCAGATCCTACGAATGGGAGTACATCCCGAATTCCGCCGTGAAGGACTGGCATCACGGATGCTGGATGAACTTGATCAAGAAGCTATAGCAAATCAAAGCCATTCCCTCTGGCTCGATGTTC
>NYUB01000153.1 GCA_002683785.1 Deltaproteobacteria bacterium | reverse complement strand
TTTTCTTAGTTGATGAAGTCGCTTTTGAAAGTGAGGAGATACAATGCGGACATGTTCCAACAAATTCTCTTTTTCAATGATTTCGATATTTTTGATTGCCGCGGCAGAACTGACAGGATGCCCTGAATAAGTGAAACCGTTTGAAAACATAGCGTCTTCGGAACGAACTCCAGAGATGCTTCCAAAGATTTTTTCAGAAACAATAAAGGCTCCCATAGGCACATAACCCGAAGTGAGCCCTTTCGCACAGGTAATGATGTCGGGTTGAATCCCAAAGACTTCTTTGGAAGCGAACCAATAGCCTAAGCGTCCAAAAGCAGTTACTACTTCATCAGAAATGTAGAGAACATCATATTTGTGGCAGATTTCCAGACAGCGTTGATGGTAGCCTTTAGGTGGTATGATCACTCCACCAGATGCAAGCACTGGTTCAGCAATAAATGCTGCTGTTCGTTCAGCCCCAAGGTTCTTTATTGAGGATTCAAGTTCGCTGATTTTTTCTTCCAGGAATGAATCCATAGTCATTCCCCGAGGTCTTTGAGAGGGATTAACGTTCGGAAGAAAGTGAACCAGATCAGATGCTGTGTCCAGCCAGTCTCTGTCGCGGGATTTTCCACTCATAGTAGCACTCAGATAAGTGCTTCCGTGGTAAGCTTTTTCTCTTGAAATGATCGTCTTTTTTTGGGGTCGTCCAAGGATGTTGTTGTAAAAATGAACGAAGCGGATTGCACTGTCCACAGCAGTAGAACCACAGGTTGTGAAAAAAACATGATCCAGGTCTCCTGGGGCCATTTCTGCAATCATGTTGGCAAGAACGGCACTCGGCGAAGAACTCATATTCCATGGAGAATAATATGGTACTTTGAGAACCTGATCTGAAATCGCTTTGGCCATTTCTGGACGTTCATAACCGATCTGGACACACCACATGCCTCCTGGGCCGTCAATCAGCTTTTTGCCATTTTCGTCGTAGATGTAGATTCCCCGAGCCTTCTCCGCAAAGGTTCTGTGGTTGTCTCCAACAGTCTTCATACTTTCCCAAGGATGTACGAAATTCTTATTGTCAAAACCAAGGATTTGTTTGTGATTTTCAAGGGTCATGATTTAGTTTTCTGCTCAAAGGGGTTGTTGAAGGGCCGATGATTTATAACATTTCAATGGTTATTGGTTTTCATTGAATCGTGGTGAAAAAATATTGGGTAGCGTTCAAGGATCCAGGAATCGAGGTCATGATCAAATTGATTGAAAGAATGTCATGACAGGATTTCCAGAACTATTTCATGAGTATGACCAAGAGTTTCCTTCGATCCTTCATCTTTCGAAACACAGTGTGAGGAATGATTTGTAATTTTTTAATAATGTTTATGTTTTAAATTTTCTCCAACGTTATGAACCCTATCACTTCGGGAATAGCTTCAACCACTCCAATGGTTTCAAAAAACTCCAGTGGGGAATGATGAATTTTTTCAAGATCATGCTCTTTCAAGGACATGAAGTTCTCTCACTTCATTATTCAAAGTGGTTTTCGATAGCGGGTTTTTCCCAAGAAACTTTGATGTCTCACCCTGCAGACATTACAGTTTTTCGAATCATTTATAACACTGGGGCGCCATATATCAGGTGGAATGAATCCATCCCGCCAGACACCTTTCCGGTTTTTCTTGGCAAAGCTTTCCTGGTTGGATAAAAAGGCTTCCGGATCTCTATGGGTAAGTGCCCATCCTTGACGAACCAGCCATGCGTTGAGGCTTTCTGTTTTCAGCAGGCAATTTGCTCGTTCAGCACTCCCTTCTCCCTGAGATAGGTTAATAATCAAGATACAGTGAACCGAATCTAATGCTAATTTTTTTCCAAATGCCTGCCATGCAATTTCTCCACACGGCCAATGTCCTTTATTATCTTTGCAGATAGCATCGTGGGAAATGACTTGAATCCCCTGGAGTGAAAGCACTTGTCCCTTTACCCTTATTAAGCCCCTCTCTGGTATGGTTTCGGCTTTCCCTGATAGATCAGCAGAAGCATTTTGAGTCGCAATAACAAGAAAGGTGCCCAATACAGTCAGGTATCTTTTTAGGTAAGGTCCAATGCCCACAGTTAAACATCTTTACAGGGGGTCATGGTCAGATTCAGTTAATCCCGTGGTAAAACCACCACTGCCTCAATTGACCACTTTAACCACACTCTCTGGTTTGGTTTTCGGAGGAGATCGTTGGAACGATCTAAATTCTGCAGGGCTACAAGAACAGGCTCCTCACGTTTTGCTAGATGAACATAAAAATGACTACGGTCACCAAGATAAGCTGAAGGACCCATTTGTCCCTCCATGACGTGAGATAAATCATCTGGTTCAGAGAAAACCGGTTGAAGCTTTTCTGGTCGAATGGCAATCCATACTGGGTATTTCACATTATACTTAGTATCTGATTCAGGTACTACAATGTCTCCTATGGTATCTGAAGTAATCCTTAGATGCTTTTTGTTTGAATCGACCACTTCTCCTTTAAAGAAATTCATACTGCCGATAAAGTCAGCGACAAAACGCGACCCAGGATTTTCGTAAAGTTGAGCTGGAGATGCGATCTCCTTAACATGTCCCTCTGACATGACCGCGATGCGATCAGAAAGTGTAAGGGCCTCCTCCTGATCATGGGTAACGAAAAGAAAAGTGATGCCTAGCTGCTGCTGTAACAGGCGTAGTTCGATTTGCATCTGTTCTCTTAGTTTCTTATCTAACGCCCCCAGAGGTTCATCCAGCAGTAAAACCTTAGGTTGTTTGATTAGTGCCCTGGCAAGAGCAACTCGTTGGCGCTGACCGCCGGAGAGTTCATCTGCTCCGCGTTTACCAAAGCCTTGAAGCTTAATAAGTTCGAGGATCTCGTCAATACGCCGGTTCAATTCTACTTTTGATAGGCCCGACTTGCGCATTCCAAAGGAAATGTTCCCACGTACATCCATATGTGGAAAAATGGCATAATTTTGAAACACCATGTTCACTGGCCTCTGATTGGGCGGAATCGCAGACATGGGTTGACCATCAATAAAAACCTCACCGGAATCTGGCATTTCAAAACCTGCCACCATTCGAAGCAGAGTTGTCTTCCCACATCCTGATGGTCCAAGGAGTGAGAAAAATTCACCCCGATTAATTTCAAAATTAACTCCATCTACTGCCTTTACCTTGCCAAAAGACTTGCTGACGTCCTGAAATGAAATGATAGCGTCTCGACTCATGTCATATTCCTGAAGTTGATTCAAGTTTGACTCCCCGTCGACGCACCCATTCGGCAAAAGTAACCACAAAAAACGATATCACAAAAATGCTGGCGCCCAGTGCCAGTATCGCTGGGATCTTTGTTGGAAAGCGCAAAGAACTCCAGATATAGATCGGCAGTGTGGCATCGGTGCTTGAAAGAAAGAAGGCAAGCACGAATTCATCAAAAGAGATTGTAAAGGTGAGTAGTAGGCTGGCGACAATACCCGGTAAAACAATGGGGAAGGTAACTCTCCAAAAGGTCATCCAGGGATTTTCTCCAAGATCCAATGCTGCTTCTTCAAGGCTTTTGTCAAATCCTTCCATTCGGGATATCAAAATCAGCATCGAAAAAGGGATACACAACAAAAGATGTGAGAAACCAATGGTCCATAGTGATAGTGGTATATTCGTTTGACTGATAAGGATCAAAAGCGATATTGCAAGGATGATTTCAGGTATAACTAGGGGGATCATAATAAAACTGACGAGTGGGCCTCTGCCTTTAAAACGATAGCGGGTTACAGACTTGGCTGCCAGCAAACCCAGGATGGTGCTGAAGATGGCCACGAGCAAGCCCACCTTTATGCTATTAAAAAGAGCTTCTAGCAAACCTGGGCTGTTGATCATTTTTGCATACCATTTCAAAGTAAAATCCTTGAGTGGAAATGTAATATAAGTGGAGTTGTTGAATGAAAAAAGTGGAAGAAACAAGACAGGCAGGTAGATAAAAACCAGGTATAGGATCGCGTAGATCAAAAACCCGTCTGGCTTCCAACAGGGGTGGTTGCTCTTCATGCAATTTGCCTACGGAAGTTATGGGTACCCCAAAGGAATAGTGATACCATCAGTGTCACCGTGAGCATGGACATAACCGATATTGCAGCTCCCAAAGGCCAATTCTGAGCTTTTCCGAACATCGACTGAATGATGTTTCCTATCATAATGCCACTCGGTCCTCCAACCAGGGAAGGTGTAACGTAATCACCAACGGTAGGGATGAACACCAGCAGGCTTGCAGCGATCACTCCAGGTAGTGAAAGAGGGAGGGTGACCCTCACGAACGTCATGAAAGGGTTCTCACCAAGATCACGTGCAGCTTCAAGGAGTGATCGGTCAATTTTCTCCAGTGATACATAAATTGGCAATATCGCAAAAGCTGCCCAGGCATGAGCCAGGGTGATGACCACGGAAGTTGGGTTATATAGAAGAAACTCAAGGGGTTCACTTAAAAGTCCCAAAGATTTCAGACCTGAGTTGATAACCCCGTTGTAGCCCAACATGATTTTCCAAGCAAAGACTCGTAGCAGGTAACTGGTCCAGAAGGGCACAGTGATTAAAATCAGCCAGACCAGTTTGTTGCGCTTGACGCGGAAGGCAATGTAATACGCCATTGGGTATGCCAATAAAACAGTGACGACTGTCACTAGGCTTGACATACGGATCGACTTAAAAAGAATTTTGATGTAAATCGGTTTCTGAAAAAAATCAAGATAGTTCTTGATCGAGAAAGTTCGAATGAAGTCAAGGTATTCCTGTATCCAGAAACTCAAAGTGAACAATACAAGCATCGGCATTGCTAGTCCCAAAAGCATTGCCAGTAATGTCGGAGAAAGCAGCGAGTATCCACGCAGGGACTCACTTTTCAAAAGCAATCGGCGGAGTTTGAAGTGGATGCTGAAAGCAAAAGAAGAAATGGGGTTGGTGCTTGTCAAATGCCTTTTTGTTCAAAATGAGGATTGTTGCAAATTTTGACTTGGTTAAAATGACCAACTTTTTGATTTCACGGCAGGAATATCAGAAGGATACGAGGACCCTCACAGGCCCTCGAATTTAATGTTGGTATCAGAGCCCTGCTTTTACCTCTTCGAACATGGTTTGTAATGCGGGTTCATTTGCCATAGGTTCTTGGAAGATGCCCGATGACAACATTTCTTCAGCATTGGTTGAAAATCCGAGTTCCTTAAGTTTCTCAGGGCTGACCTGATCAAAGGCTTTTGCGTTTCCATGGCCATATCCGTATTCGACAATTTCGTAAACACCACTTTCTACACTCATGTAGGCATCTAAATAGTCATAGATCCTATCAAGTTTGGCGGGGTTGTGGTCGGTCATCAGGCAGAAGCCACAAACCCACGTCATGGCACCTTCTTTTGGATTCATGTACTTGACATTGATTCCTTCACTCTTCAATTTAGCATACCCGTCATTCCACGCAGTAGCTGCCACAAGTTCACCTGAAGCCAGGGCTTGTTCAATCTCTGATGAACTCCCCCAGTAAAAGCGTATTAGTGGCAGTTGTTCTTTAAGTGCCGCACGAGTCTTTGCCATTTCGGCATCGGTCATATTGAAAGGGTTTTTGGCCCCAACATAAATCGCTGCCACCATAACACCGTCAATGAGACTGTCTGCCATTGATAGGCGACCTTTGTATTTTGGATCCCAGAGGATGCCCCAGGTCTCATTGTTGACATATTCTGGAGCTAGATCAGGCCGATAAAGGACTGAAGTCTGTCCCCAGTCAGTGGGAATGAAATACTGTTTTCCGTCGATGACGGTTCCAGGAATATTTTTAAGCGAAGGAATAATATCTGGCCAGTTGCTGAGGCGGTTAGTATCAATTGGTAAAATGATCCCAGCATCATACCAAATCGGAACCTTATAGGTGCAAGGTTGAGTTAGATCTACCCTAAAGCCTGCACGCATTTTGGCAAAAGCCTCTTCTTCGTCGGCAAAAATTGAAATATTTGGGGAGGAACCATATTTTTTCACATAGGCAGCATGCAATTCAGGAACTTCCCATCCCTCCCAAGTAAAAACGGTGGGGTGATCTTCGCTCGCAGCTTGAGTCATACGTGAACCCATAGGCATCATTACCATTGTTGCTCCCAAGGCCATTAAATTTTTGTTGAATTGTCTCCGACTCATCCGTCCCGTTGCCAACTGTTCAGTGATCTCTTCTTTTTTCATTCTTGTCTCCTTTTGTTGTTTCAAATCTTAAATTATGCCTAATGTTTAATTTTTTTGGATAATTAGTCACCTCTGGTTTGTTGTCAATATTTTTTTCACCTACTATTAATTCATTTGCTTCATATATGGAGATTGATTTCAGCTACAATATTCCCATTCGTGTCAGTTCATTCATGGTTTCCCGAATACTCTCATGAAGTACTTCAACCATGGTGTCGATTTGGTCACGATTTAAGATGAGTGGTGGTGACAACACGTTAAGGTGTGCCAGAGGCCTGACAATAACACCTCGTTTTTGACAGTGTGCGGAAATTCTGTTGCCAATTTCTGCTTCATCCGGTAGCAGTTCCTTAGTTTCACGATCAGCTACGTTCTCAATGCACATCATAAAATGGCTCCCTCGAACATCACCGACGATAGGATATTCTCGCAAGGTCTCTAATTGTTCCTCGAAATACGGCCCCATTGCACGGACATGACCACAGATGTCATCACGTTCCATAATCTCTATGTTCTTCAGTCCTGCTGCACAGGCGACAGGATGTCCGGAATAAGTGAATCCATGAGTGAAGAGTGCTCCTTCGGCCTGAGGGATGCTGATGACATCGTAGATCTCTTTAGAAAATATGGTTGCAGATAGAGGCAAATAACCCGAAGAAATACCTTTGGCACAGGTAATGATATCTGGCTCAAAGTCGAAAACTGCCTCAGAAGCAAAGAAATGCCCCAGCCTGCCGAATCCAGTCACCACCTCATCAGAGATATAGATAACTTCGTACTTGTTACAAATTTCACGGGTTAGTTGGTGGTAACCTTTTGGGGGTACAATGACACCACCAGCCCCCATGATCGGTTCTGCGATAAAGCAGGCCACATTTTCTGGACCAAGTTCGAGGATTTTGTTTTCGAGGTCTGCGGCTTTTGCCCTGCAAAACTCATCTTCACTCATTCCTTTGGGTCTACGGTAAGTATTGGGTGAGGGGATGTGGTGAACAAGACCTGGAGCCAGATCGAAACCCTGGTGATCGAATTTTACCCCAGTCATGGACATGGCAAGGTAAGTACTTCCATGATAACCATCAACACGTGAAATGATTTTTTTCTTATTTTTCTTACCCAGACGGTTGAAATAGAAATGGATGATTCGAATCGCCGTGTCGTTGGACATTGATCCCCCAGTGCCGTAAAAGACATGGTTAAGGTTGCCAGGGGTTAGTTCTGCAAGTTTGGCGGCAAGCTCTGATGATGGTGGTGTAGTCAGGTGGGTAAATGTCGAGTAATAGGGAATCCGTCGAACCTGTTCGGCAATTGCGTCAGCCATTTCTGCATTGCCATACCCGATGTTGACACACCACAGGCCGCCAATGCCATCAAGATATCGGTTGCCATTAGAATCATAAACATAAGCTCCTTCTGATTCAGCCATGACAAGTGATCCCTCTTCCTTGAAGGTAGAAAAATCTGTCCATGGGTGGATATAATGATCCCGATCCTGTTTCCAGATTGTCTCTGTATCATATTGTTCAGATGTCCCAGACATTGCTTCTTCTCCTAATATTTTTTTGTGGTGGTAGATAAGAAATGTTTCTGACCCTAGGTTTCATATTTAACGTAATCCATGGATATGGATTTAAATAATGCCAGTAAATTGTGCTGTTTCGTCAAGACATTTCCAGGCAAGTTCGAACATTTCATTAATTTGTTTTTTGGTTTTGGTCTTTGGAAGCAAGATGATCATGGTGTCTTATACGGACGCATCACGAGGCCATTGCAGAAATAGAAATCCCTAGAGAGATAACCTTTTCACAAGGATCAGCAAAAGGAGCGTAGATTTCTTGGTCTGGGGAAAGTTCGCTTGCTTAAAAGTTTCTATTTTTATTTTTCATATCAGAAATAAAGCATGGTTTTGAAGATGCGTAACTTCCTTGAGACTAAAAAAATAATCATATTCTGAAGGTTAACATATGTGTAAATATTTAAAATAATGAAATAAATTAATTAGAATTGATGACCCCGTAAGAACTCAAACCCATCGAAATCCAGTTGGATTGAGATTTTATAGGATTCCCGGTCTTAGAAATGG
>NYUB01000152.1 GCA_002683785.1 Deltaproteobacteria bacterium | reverse complement strand
TCTCTAACTAGTTGATATTATTGGTCGAGGTGAGAGGATTTGAACCTCCGGCCTCTTCGTCCCGAACGAAGCGCGCTACCAGGCTGCGCCACACCTCGACAAGTAGTCAGGTTACCTAGGATGGAGGCAAGAGGCAAATGCCTCCATCGGGGTTATTTTAGGATATTGAGCAGGGACTCAATTTTCTGCAGCTGCTCATCAGTAACAGCATGCTTACGTGCGAAATTGAGTTGGAGTTGGAGTTGTTTCCGATTTTCTTCGGTAACCTGCTGTCCTGACTGTTGGAGGGCCAGGATGCTCATCTGACTATTGCTGATGATCATTTCAGGCAACACTTTGAGCAGGACATCACGTTGTTTAAGGGCCTGGGTGATCTGGGCATCGTTTTCAGCCTGCATGGAGGATTTACGTAAGGCCTCGATGGCTCCAAGGTAGGTTTCCACTTTGAGGTGGGTATCCGGCTGCCGCTGGGCGGATCGGATCAGTTCGACCGCCTTCAGATATTCCAATTCGAACGGGGATTGCGGGCCATCCGGAGAAATCAGTGAACCGGCCATGGTCATCGGGGACCGGGACTGCATGAAATCCTTCCGTCTTGCAATACTCTGGTCAGTAACGCTGAAGAAGTGAATGATCACCGAATTTCTATCTGTGACTTCAACAAAAGGGGGCAGTTCCAGCGCTTCAGGATTGACTTGGGCCCTGAGCATGACGCGCATCTGGTGCTCAACGTCGGTGACAATTTCCACATAACTCAGATAATCCAGGTTACGGAAACCTGGAACGTCACGGTTTTTAATGGTATTGGGAAAGATAACATTGACGAAAAACTGATTGCGTCTTTTCCCTGTTTCCGGATCCCTCAGGTTTTGTTCGACAATCTGATAACCGAATTGTTCGGAAAGCAATTCCACAGGACGGTCGAAGATCACCTCCACACCGAAGCTCCAGATGTTGTGAAGTTCATCCTCCAGATGCCGGTCGACCTCTGCCAATTCCCTTACCTGGTAGGGTCTGCGATGCACCACTTCCCCTTCTGAGGGATTGATGAAAGCCCCGGTCTGAAACAATCGATAGGCATCATAATAGGTTAGAAACTCACGGATCCCGTTTTCCAGTTCAAGCACAAAACGGTATCGATGCCCCATCTCATCGGTGGAATAACTTCCTTCTTCTCCAAAATCGATGATCCTGAACTTGCGGATGGCCATCTGGATGTTCTTGCCTTCCATCGGGTCATGGGGACCAAAGATCTTCAGGTAGGCTGTGGCCTGAAGTACCATCCGGTAGAAATCATTTTTGTAGAGGATGTCAAATTCGGTACTACCCGCGACAGGGAAGATCAGTGCACGGTTTCCAGACAGAATGAGATCATCATTCTTGGACCAGTCGTAGATGCTGTCGAGGGTCCAAAGCCGACTCGAGCCATCGTCCAGGATCGCCTGCAGGTAGTATTCGTCTTCTCCACGGTTTTTTACAAAAACAGATGTGATGCGTGAACCACGGAAAAACCCTTTGTCCAGCACATCCGCAAGGCGTATTGCGTTTTCGCGTGAAGTGTATTCTGGAAAAGCTTGGACACTGCCTTGAAAAAGCAGTCCAAGAAGAAGCAGTCCCCCGAGGACCAGCAGTTTATTCGAAATTCTGTCCCACATAAATTTCCACATCGGTTGTCGGTTTGGTCCCACGGTTCAGCGGCATTGGTTCAACAGTTTGTTCGCCGGGGATGATGTCCGCTAGGGTGATAGCGGATTTGAGCATGTTCGGCCGGTAATAGATCTTGGTCCGTGGCAGAATCATCTGTTCCTGGACCGAGGAAATATTGACCACTTCAAGACGCATTCCAACCCGTTGTTCGATCCTTCGACGCTGCTGCCGTTCCAGCAAAATCGCCAGACGTTGGGCACCACCCACATGGCGGGAAGCATTGAGCACCGAAACATTGAGCCGAATCGGCTGACGGTAGGCAAGCATTGCAAAAACGGGGTGCAACAGTACCGATTCCTCAGGTGGAGGTTGGGCCAACACATCGGTGACCTCCGCTTTGTCCGTATCTGGACTTACCAACCTGCCTGAAGGAATCAGGGAAAAAGTGAGTTGCCTTGGAGTTGATTTCTCAATTTCCAGAGCAATTTCCATTTCCTGGGCCAGGCTGATTTTAAGATTGACAAGGAATCTCACCTGGTTTCCTGCTTCTTCACGAATGTCTTCCTCGAGCTGGATTTGCCGGATTAGGTTTTCTGCCGGGAATTGATTAAACTCCCGATTCGGTATCAGCAGGTTGTTGATGAATGCATTGGGAATCACTACCAGCGTTTCCCTTCCGGATTCATCAGGTTGAACCGAGATTTCCTGAAACAGTTCCGGTTCAAAATACCCCTTCAGGGTCAGGTAAGAAGTTTTTTCTCCTGGAATCAGTTCAATATTGTCCAGCATGTGCCCGGAATTGGCTGCAGAGGCTGTGCCTCCTGCGAATGCCAGGACACTGAGGCCCAGCAGAAGGTATTGGATCAGCGGCTTCATGAAAACGGCTGTGGCTAAGGTTTTGCGGCCGGACATTGCCTGAGGAATGCCGGCAGTTAAAAGATTGCGGAAATTGAAATGCAGAAAATGAGCCACTGTTGGAGGCCCACTGAGCAATCCAGAGATCCTCGCTGAACCGTCCTGATGGAGGATAGGAATGTCCTGGAAGGACCTAAACCGTTAGACCCTTCGAGGTTGGAATTGGTAAAATGAAAACTTCAGCATCTGCGTTTCCCTCTACCTGCACTGGTTTCGATCAACTCTGTGGGTCGGGTTCAGAAGTATTTGGAGCTTCCGGATCGTCAGCAGTCTGATCCAGATCCTCTTCTTCCTCCTCGATGACCGTTGCCACGGCTATCACACTTTCACCCTCATTGAGTTTAATCAGTCGGTTCCCCTGGGTCACCCTTCCGATGATGCGAATGTTTTCCACAGGAATTCGAATCAGTTTCCCAAACTGGGTGATGATGAAAAGCTGATGGTCTTCCTCCACTTCCAGAACGCGGACCACTGGACGGTTCTGTTCCGTGATACGGATGGTGCGCATCCCCTGATTGCCTCGGTTTTTTGAAAGTGTGTAATCCTCGGTGGGAGTCTTTTTGCCGTAACCGCCTTCTGTTACCGTCAACAGAGTGCCTGCTCCACTCAAGGCAATTGCAGAGACGACCCGGTCTCCTTTCTTCATCCGGATGCCGATGACGCCTCGTGCCTGGCGGCCCATGGGTCTGAATACCGATTCGTGCACCCGAAGTCCCATTCCGTTTCGTGTTGCAAAGAATAAGGTATGGTGTCCGTTGGTGAGCTGGCCCGAAATCAGTGAATCTCCTTCATCGAGAGAAATCCCACGCACCCCAGTAACCCGGATCTTTGCACAGTCGAGCATTGGGATTTTTTTACAGATTCCTTTTTCAGTACACATCATGATGAACTGGTTCTCACTTTCCTGAGGCACATTGAGGTAGGTACAGACCTTTTCACCTTCACGAAGCGGCAACAGGTTGATGACGGCTTTGCCACGACCCGTCGGCCCGGCCTGTGGCAATTCAAAAACCTTCTTCCGGAAAACCTGTCCCCGGTCGGTAAAAAACAACAGATAATCATGGGTTGAGGCGACGAACATGCGTTCCACAAAATCCTCATCCTTGGTGGACATTCCCAGACGCCCTTTACCTCCACGTCTCTGGAGCCGGTAGTCACTGACGGAACTGCGCTTGATGTAACCCGCGTGAGTGATGGTAACGACCATGTTTTCTTCGTTGATCAATTCCTCAATCAGGATGGAATGATCTCCCTCGATGATTTCCGTTCGTCTTTCATCTCCATAACGCTCCCGAATTTCTTCGGATTCTTCGCGAATGATGCTTATCACCCTTTCTGGAGTGGCCAAGATGTCCTGAAAATCTGCAATTGCCTCTCCAACGGTTTTGTGTTCGTCTCGAATCTTTTCCTGCTCGAGTCCGGTCAGCCGTTGCAGGCGCATGTCCAGAATCGCTTTACCCTGTCTGGAAGACAGCCCATAGCGTTCGGTAAGCACACTTTCTGCGGCAGGACCGTTTTCGGCGGCACGGATGATTTCCAGGACATCATCGAGGTTGGCCAGGGCAATCATTAGGCCTTCCAGGATGTGCATCCTGTTTTCCGCCTGTTGCAGTTCGTAACGGGTACGCCGGGTGACAACTTCGATCCGGTGTTGAAGGAACAGTTCGAGTACTTGCGGAAGGTTCAGAATCTTCGGCTGACGGTCTACAATCGCCAGCATGTTGATCCCGAAACTGTTCTGCATCGAAGTGTGCTTGTAGAGGTTGCTTAGGACCACATCGGGATTGTCTCCACGTTTGATCTGGATGAACACACGCATCCCTTTGCGGTCGGATTCATCACGCAGGTCTGAAATCCCATCGATTTTTTTCTGGCGGACCAGATCGGCGATCTTCTCAAGCAGCATTGCCTTGTTCACCATGAACGGCAGTTCTGTGATGATCAGGGATTCCCGCCCGTCCTTGGACGTCTCAGTGTGGGTTTTGGCACGGACACGGATGATGCCTCGGCCGGTAGTATAGGCTTCATAAATTCCTTGTTTACCGACAATGGTCCCACCGGTTGGAAAATCGGGGCCAGGAATCAACTCCATCAGTTCCGCAATATCGGCCTGATGACGATGTTCGATGTAATACAAAAATGCATTCATCAACTCGGTCAGGTTGTGCGGGGGGATGTTGCTTGCCATCCCGACAGCGATTCCGGTAGAACCATTCAAGAGCAGGTTCGGTACTCGTGTCGGCAGGACTACCGGTTCTTCCTGGGAATCATCATAATTCGATTGGAAATTAACGGTGTCCTTGTCCAGGTCAATCATCAGATCCTGGGCTATGCGTTTCATCCTTACTTCGGTATAACGCATCGCCGCAGGGGAATCCCCGTCAACGGAACCGAAGTTGCCCTGACCATCCACCAGTTGGTAGCGCATCGAAAAGGCCTGGGTCATCCTGACGATGGTGTCATAAACTGCAGAATCACCATGAGGATGGTATTTGCCGATCACATCTCCTACCACACGAGCTGATTTACGAAAGGGTTTGTTGAATTCGTTGCCCTGCTCGTTCATGGAAAAAAGTACCCGCCGATGGACCGGCTTCAGGCCGTCTCGCACATCGGGCAAAGCTCTTCCAACAATCACACTCATCGCATATTCCATATAGGAATCGCGCATTTCATCAACTATGTCGGAGGGAATGATCGTCTCACTCATGAAGCATCTCCTGAATCAGGATTGTTAGAATTTAATGGAAATGCAGACCGTCTCACCAGGATGGGAAAAACCGGAAAGGCATTCTGTATCGGAAATTATGAATGCGGCACTTCCATGTGCATTGTCTGCCATCTAAATTGGGCTGGATGACATTTTATAATTTATTCACCTTGTATTCGTGATCACGTTTGTTCAACACGGTGATGGATTGGATCTCATCTCCCTGGCTGATGCTGTCCACTACGTCCTGGCCCTGCATCACGCGTCCAAAGACAGTATGTTTGCCATCCAGATGGGGCTGGGCGGAGTGGGTGATGAAAAACTGCGATCCATTGGTGTTCGGTCCGGCATTGGCCATCGAAAGCATCCCCGGTCCATCATGACGCCGACCCTGATGACATTCATCAGCGAAACGGTATCCCGGTCCACCTGTGCCTGTTCCCTCCGGGCATCCTCCCTGGATCATGAAATCACCGATAACCCGGTGAAAGATCAATCCGTTGTAAAATCCTTGTTCAATCAATTCAATCAGGTTTGCCACCGTATTTGGAGCCTCATCTTCAAACAACTCGATGTGTATTTCACCCTGGGAGGTCTGCATCTTGATGCTGGGAAGTGACGGGTTTTCTGTTTCGCTCATGGAATGCCCTTTTTTCTAGGTATTGAGTTGAGGAAGAATGGAGGATGTGGTGATTATTTCAGGTCGAGGTTTTCAAGACCAAGTTCCGAAAGATCCAGGTCCCCGATCTTGTTCATGCTCTCTGCATCGACCCAGGTGTCACCTTCGTAAAGGATCAATTTGGCCACACGATGGAAAGGATTGTAGATCTTGAGGTAGGATTCTTCATCCTCTCCTTCGATGGTGATTTCGTTTTCGGTTTCCTTGATCTGTTTCCCGGAAAATTTAACATCGAGGTCTTTTGAGAATGTGATGCGTTTCTTTTTGACTTTGATCATCGAGAATCCGACCTGGAATGCATTTAGTTTTCAGGAACCAAGGTTTCAAGACTGTCAATGGCATGAACCGGTGCATTACTGCCTGCCATCAGTTCTTTCAAAGCCCCATAGACCATACGCTGTTTTTCCAAGGTTTTCTTTCCGGCAAAGTCAGGCGAGGTCACTCTCAGGCTGAAATGGCTGCCGTTGCCTGTGACTTCTACTGTCGAATCTGGTACTGCCTGTTCGACTGCACTGCGGATCTGGTCTTCAAGACTCATTGGGGTCCATGGATTCATCGTTTGAGATTCTTACATCCAACTCGGCTTGAAATCTTCTTCTTGCTGAGGAGAGTCGAACATGAAAGAGGTTTTGCATCCACAGGAGGATTGAGCCATCGGGTTGTTGAATTTCAACCCACGATCCATAAGGCTGTAACTCCAGTCGATCTCGGTATCCTTGATGTAAAGGTTGCTTTTTTTATCTACGAGGATCCGTAATCCCTCAGATTCATATTCCAAATCGAATTTGGTTTGGTTTGAATCAAAATCAAAGGTATAGGTCAATCCTGAACAACCTCCTCCTTTTACCCCAACTCGCACTGCGACATCATCGCCCAATTCGTTTTCGGCCATGATTTTTCGGATTTCCTTGGCCGCGTTTTCTGTCAGGGTGATCATCGTCAGTGGGATTCGCTGACCAGATTGCGGTTCCATTCTGGAATCTCGACGACGACACTGGCTGAACCATCAGGGACGCACTGGCACGCAAGCCGTGACTGTGGCTGCAGCCCCGGCGCCAAGTCCAACATGTCTTCTTCATCCTCAGTCGCTTCATTGCAGGAATCGAGACCAGAACGGACTATGACATGGCAGGTTGAGCAAGCACATACTCCTCCGCAACTATGATCCAGATCGATATCATTAACCTGAGCCAACTGGAGGAGTGACCCTGGTAATCCATCAAGATTTTCGAGCGTTTCTCCCACGTTCACATTCACCGTCTTTCCCACCGGTTGGAAAGTAACCTGGTAAGACTGCTTGGAAACCTTAAATTCAGGTTGTTCGATATAGGGATTGACTCCAGACATGTCACAAGTTTATCTATGAATAATCATATTATAATAGCAGATGTTGTGATCTATGTCCAAGGCATATGAACCAAAAACAACACCGAATCTGCCTTTAAAGAACCCTGATGAAAAAACCTGATGCTCATCGGCTGCTGGATCCGAAGATAGGGGAGAAAATACCCAGGGACCTGGCTCCTATCAACCTGGAATGTTGTTCTTTGGAAGCCCGGAATTATTTCCAAAAATTCCTGGAACACCTGGAACTTGAAATTGAGGGACTTGACCATCTGCTCCAGGAATGGATAGGGCTTGCAGTGCTCGGAGTCTGCCAAGGATTTTCCGAGAGAAATCTTGATCCTGAACTTCCTGAACACCAAGAAGTGTTTTTCCTTGTGATAGAAGACGTCAAGGGTGTCTTCCATAAAATATCACCAAAAGCACCAGAAGATGAAATCAGCTCCCTCAAGCGTCAAGTCTTCGATTTTGGAACCCAGTGGGTCTACTACCTGGACTGGAAGCTTTATATGTCTACAGAACTCTATTGATCAAGAAAGGTTTTGAGTGATTCCTACGATTCCTAAGATTGGATTCCGAACGCTGGCAAGTATTTTGCTGACTTGATTGGGAAGAAGTAAAAAAAATAAAACAGGTTTTATGCAACAACCCATGAACATCCTCGCTGAAGAGGTCAAACAAGGCCCAGTGAGAGTATACGGCCTTCAGGGCCACAGTTCCTTCCTTTCAATCAACCTTCCAGATGAAATGCTTCATGAAGGTGAAGTATTCGGGTACCAGGAAAAATTTTACCAGGTCCGTTCAGTTCTGAAAGATGCTGAGGATTATTTTTGTCTCAACGTCAACTCGATCGTTGAGGCCGTTTGATTGACTCAGAATTCTACCCACGTTCCCCTTAACCAGCCTTAGCGCTCATTCTGGAGCGGTAGAATTTAAGCAATTTTGGTTCACTCCATTCACGGGGCCCCAGCGCCCGCCCAATAATCACTCCTGAAGGATCAACGAGGTAAGTAATCGGGATATTGCGGACGCCATAAAGGCGGGGGATGTCCATATCTGGATCGGTCATCACCGGGAAGCTGTATTTGCGTTTTTTCAGAAATTTTCTAACCCTCTCCCTGTTTTCCCCCATACTCACTGCCAGCACCACCAGTTTTTTCGGTCCCAAGCTTTGGTAGACTTGATCCAGGTCAGGCATTTCTTTGAGGCACGGGCTGCACCAGGTGGCCCAGAAATTGAGAATCAAAAACTTTCCATTGAAATCCGCCAGGCTCGCCTTTCCTCCGTTTGCCATCTCGCCTTCGAAATCATGGGCTTTAATGTAATGCGATGGTATTTCTATTCTGGACTGCTCCAGCAATTCTTTTTCTGACTGACTGAGGGGAATTTTTTTTTCTTCTGCACAAATGGGGGAGAAAGCCGAAAGCAGAAAAAGTCCTATGGGGATCAACAGATAGAATGTTTTGATCTTCATCCGGAGATTTGTGTTTGAGTATTCAATGAAAGATCAAATAATAACCCGCATTTCAGAATCGAGCAATCATAGACTCCCTCATGCCATTCGTACAAAATGTTGATTTTCCAACCAACCGTTTTCAAGCAGAAGACGGGTCATCATTGTTTGCCCTTCTTTGTCCCCGATTCCAAGTACCACCAGATGCTGCTTGAAAGGTTCAAAAAATTCAAAAGGAACACCTTCTGGAAACCCCCAAGCCGGATGTCCCAGCACACTGCGTTCAGGAGGCCCGAGACGGTTGTCAAAAAATCCCGCTAGTTGGACGTCCCTTTCCTGGAATGCCCTTGCCAGTTCCCTCCCAGTAGGTCCTGTGCCGGCAATCAGAACTCCTTCGTAAGGATCCAGCATCCCGGACTGGAGCAGGTAATGAACCTTGGCGCGCATCATCGCAGGGCGTTTGTATATCGGGTCGACCCGCGACAGACGGTCCAGGCCGTGTCGTTTTTCCACCAGGATCTCTGGGCATTTTCCAAAACGCACCTTTTCTAGGGCAGCACGAAGCAG
>NYUB01000151.1 GCA_002683785.1 Deltaproteobacteria bacterium | reverse complement strand
TCTCCTGCAGTCTCATCGAAAAGCGCTAGATTTCGATGGAAAAAAATGCGAAGTAAATATACTTCTTATATGAGTTATTTGTCAAATTTATTCTTGATAATTCTTAATTGTTTTCAATAAATTTGATCCACAGAAGCATTTATGTTAATTCACAAATTTGTGTTTGAATTGAAAAGAGTTATACAAAGATTTGATCGTTTTATTGGAGCGTTGTAAAAAGTTTGTTGTGAGAGGACATGCTTATCAAGTCAGCCAAAAAAAGTTATAGAGGAAAAAGATGAATGAAACAGACTTGATGGGTGATAGGGATCTAGACCTGATCTGCATGGGCCGGGTTGCGGTCGATTTTTATGCAGACCAGATCCATAGCCCCCTGGAAGACGCCCAGAGTTTCAGCAGGTACTTGGGAGGCTGCGCGGGGAACATTTCGGTAGGCACCTCCCGGCTGGGTCTGAAATCAGCGATGTTTTCCTGTGTCGGAACCGATGACATGGGGGTCTTTCTCAGAAATCAGCTTCGACGAGAAGGAGTGGACACGACCCTGCTCCGTTCGACTCCAGATCATCTTACAGGTCTGGTCGTCTTGGGAGTCAGCCCCCCGGGCCGTTTTCCCCTCATTTTTTATCGAGAAAACTGCGCGGACATGCAGATCCGTCCGGAAGATGCGGATCCGGATTTTTTCCGCCAGGCCAAGGCCCTGCAGTTCACAGGGACTGGAGTTTCGACGGATTCGATGGCCGAGGCGACGAGGGAAGCGGTGAGGACCGCAAAAGAATGTGGTTGTTCGGTGATCCTCGACATCGACTACCGCCCGGTGCTTTGGGGGTTGACCGAGGCGGGAGATGGCGAATCCCGCTTTGTCGCGTCTGAGAAGGTGACCCGCATCCTTCAGCCTTTCCTTTCACAACTGGACCTGATCATCGGTACCGAAGAAGAAGTGATGATTGCCGGAGGCAGTGAAACCCTGGAAAAAGCACTGGAACAGATCCGCTCGATCTCCAATGCGGTGGTGGTGCTCAAACGCGGGGAAAAGGGATGTGAGGTCTATCCTGCAAAAAGCGAAACTCCGGTTTCTGCCAGGTCATTTCCGATTGAGGTGCTCAACATCCTGGGTGCGGGGGATGCCTTTGCTTCCGGATTCCTCCGAGGCTGGCTGCGTGGTGAATCCCTGGAAACCTGTGCCTTGTGGGGAAATGCGAACGGGGCCCTGACCGTCACCCGGCATGGATGCTCTCCTTCGATGGCATCATTTACGGAACTCCAGTACTTCATCGAGCATTTTGACCAGGATCCTCAAATTCTGGAAAGTCCTGAATTACTTCGTCTTCACCAGCGCACCGTGATGGGACAACCCCGCAGGCATCCTATGTTTGTGCTGGCTTTCGATCATCGGGTCCAGTTCCAGCAGACCTGCCACGAACTAGAACTTCCTGAAGCAAAAATAATTGAATTCAAGGAACTGGTTTTTGAAGGCTTTCGCAATCTGGAAGCTCAGCAAGTTCAACGGCCTCTTGCCATTTTGGTCGATCCTCAATACGGCTCGAGGATTCTCGAACAGTCGGCCTATGAATCCTACAAGGTCGGAGTTCCCATCGAAAAAGCAGGAGCTTTTCCCACGGAATGGCTTTGTGAAGAAGACCTTTATCAGCATCTGCAGTCACGTCCCACTGAATGGTTTGTTAAATTGCTCTGGAAATACCATCCTGAATTTGATGAGCAGCAAAAATCACGACAACTGAGTCAACTCCAGCGTCTGGATTCGGTCTGCAGGGAACTCGACCGGCGGTTGATGCTGGAACTTATTCTTCCTGAGTCCATGCCTCAAGACGGGAAGTCCCTCTCGGCGGCAATCGCCGAGGTCTATGGGGTGCAGGTTTATCCTTTCTGGTGGAAAATGGACGTCCCGAAGAACCAAGACGAATGGGAAATGGTGACCCGAACCCTGGACCAACACGATCCTGAGGCAGCGGTGATTCTTTTGGGCAGCAATGTTCCGATCAGGGAGTTCCAGGAATGGTTCCGGATTTTCCGCAGTTCTCCCTATGCTTGTGGATTTGCAATTGGCCGAAGCATTTTCTGGGAAGCCTGGCTGGACTTTGCCTCAGGAACGCGGAGCAGGGAAGAAATTCCAGAAATCATCAGCAATCATTATCATCAGCTGATCAAACTCTGGGACGCCTCTCAAGCAACCGCAACCTGAGCGCATGTTTTCCCGAGAAGATTTCCATGTTTTGGATCGTTTTGACCTGTTCCGAAGATTAATTTACTCTTTAGTGTATTCCTAAAGTTTCCTTCAATTCATTCATCCAGAAATATTGACCCATGTCCAAACTCCTTTGCCGGCCTCATGAAGCTGATCAAACGGGCCTGACGATGAGCATCAGCCCTGAATCAGCAGGTTGGAATTACGTAGGTTTTGAAGTCTATCACTTGAGGCCCGGGCAGACCCTTGAAAAACCAACAGGCCCGATGGAAGTTTGTCTGGTCCTGCTCAGCGGTAAAGCAGATGTCTCATCCTCCCAAGAGAGTTGGAATGGGCTTGGTGAAAGGATGGGGATTTTTGAAAAAAAATCGCCGTATGCGGTTTATCTTCCCAATCAGGATCAATTCACGGTGAAGGCCTTGACCGGCCTGGAATTGGCGGTATGCCAGGCGCCGGGTTCAGGCAGTCATTCTGCAAGGTTGATTGGTCCGGAAAGCATGGGACGCGAAACCCGGGGAAGAATCACCAATACCCGTCATGTCTGCAATATCCTTCCTGAAACCGAAGCTGCCGACAGCCTGCTTGTCGTGGAAGTGATCACCCCGGGGGGCTGCTGGTCCAGTTATCCCCCGCACAAGCATGATTCGAATAAACTCCCTGAAGAATCGGCTTTGGAGGAGATTTATTATCATCGTCTCAATCCAAGTCAGGGGTTTGCCTTTCAGCGGGTTTATACCGATGACGGGGAATTGGACGAAACCATGACCGTCCATGATCGGGATACGGTGATGGTCCCCCGCGGTTATCACCCTTGTGGAGCGCCCCACGGGTATGATCTCTACTATTTGAATGTGATGGCTGGTCCCAAAAGGATTTGGAAGTTTTACAACGCTCCAGATCATGAATGGATCATTGAGGCCGACCAAAAAGCCACTTCTGCCCTTAAATAAGAAGCCTCCCCTTTCAACACTCCCGGGTCTGTGATAATAATATGTGGGGAATTCGGGGCCTGATCGATCTCAGGTGCCCGGATTCAAGTATGAGCATACGGAATTTGCTCACTGCAAATTCCGATTGATTGAAGACGGCAGTTACAATGGAATGTGTCATCATCAGGGAAGATCATGAACCGGCCTAAAGAAGTTACCTATGACGAAAGCAAGATCCAGACGCTTTCGTCCCTCGAACACATCCGCTTGCGTCCCGGCATGTACATCGGACGTCTCGGCAACGGAAACCATCCTAACGATGGCATCTACATCCTCTTGAAGGAACTCATCGACAACTCCATCGATGAATTCATCATGGGACACGGCAAACGGATCGACATCCGGATCGACAATGGTGAGGTCTCCGTCCGGGACTTCGGCAGGGGAATTCCTCTGGGCAAGGTGGTGGATTGTGTTTCGATCATCAACACCGGGGCAAAATACAACAGCGAGGTTTTTCAGTTCAGTGTCGGCCTCAACGGAGTCGGCACGAAAGCAGTGAATGCCCTTTCAGAGAATTTCGAAGTGATTTCCCACCGCGAAGGAAATGCGGTACGGGCCCGTTTTATCAACGGAGTGCTTTCAGGAAGTCCTCTCCAGGAGTCTTCCAGTGAACGTAATGGAACCCGGGTCAAGTTCTATCCTGATCCTGAGATTTTTCCGAAGTTCACTTTTGATTTCAACATGGTTCGCAAACGTTTGTGGAATTACGCCTACCTCAATCGTGGTTTGACGCTGGTGCTTAACGGGGAGAAGTTCAAATCCGAACGGGGACTCCATGATCTTCTGCACGAAGAAGTCCAGGACACCCAACTCTATGACATCATTTATGTCCAGTCTTCCCATTTCGAATTTGCGATGACCCACACCGACCGTTATGGCGAGGAAAATTTCAGTTACGTCAATGGGCATTATACCGAAGACGGAGGCTCGCATCTTTCTGCCTTCCGGGAAGGCATCCTCAAGGGGGTCAACCTGTTTTACAAAAGTTCTTATGACGGGCCTGATGTGCGTGACGGGATGGTGGCCGCAGTCGCAGTCAAAATTCAGGAACCGATCTTCGAATCCCAGACCAAGAATAAACTCGGCAACTCGGACTTACGTTCCTCGCTGATGCCGGATGTCCGTGACGCGATCACCGATTTTCTCTACAAAAATCCTGTTGCTGCCGAAGCACTCAAGCAGAAGATCCAGACCAACGAAAGAATCCGTAAGGAACTCAATAATGTCAAAAAAGCTGCCAGGGAAAATGCACGCAAGACAGCCCTTACGATTCCGAACCTCAAGGACTGCAAACACCATTTTCAGGACAGCAGCGGCAAAGGAGGGGAAAGTACGGTTTTCCTCACCGAAGGGGTTTCTGCTGGAGGAAGCATGATCAGTTCAAGAGATGTCTTTACCCAGGCAATATTCTGTCTCAAGGGCAAACCTCTCAACTGTTGGGGTATGGGAAAGGACGCCCTCTACAAAAACCTGGAACTCTACAACATCATGAAAGCCCTCGGCATCGAGGAATCCTTGGAAGGTCTGCGTTATAACCGAATCGTGCTGGCGACCGATGCTGATGTGGATGGACTCCACATTCGGAACCTGCTTTTGACTTTTTTTCTCCATTATTACGAACCTCTGGTGGTGCAGGGACACCTTTATATCCTCGAGACCCCTCTCTTTCGGGTGCGGAACCAGAAACAGACGATCTACTGCTACAACGATGCTGAAAAGGAAAGCGCTCTCGTTCAGTTGAAAAAAGGAAAACATCTGGAGGTGACCCGATTCAAAGGACTCGGAGAAATTTCTCCCAAGGAGTTCGGTCAATTCATTGGCAAAGAGATGCGAGCGGTTCCGGTGGGGATCGAACACATCCATGAAGTCGGGCAACTGCTCAACTTCTACATGGGCACAAACACCAGCGAGAGACGGAACTACATCATGGAACATCTCGTCTGAATGTTGGACTGGCTTCCGCTGGAGTGGCTGCAGTCGGAAATCTGGCTGGAACTGCTTGACCTGATCCGCCACGGCGGGGTGATGATCGTGCCCATCGGCATCTGTTCCGTGATCACGGCAGTGCTGATCATCGAACGTTGGCTGATGCTCCGTAGTGGAAGGGTCCTTCCGAAAAAACTCTTGAGGGAACTTCGTGAACAGGTGGAAATCCGGCCACGGAAAATTTCCAATCTCAAACCGAGCGACACCCATCCTGTTGGCAGGATCCTGCTTCATGGAATGACGGTTCTGCCCAGTACCCCGAACCATTTTAAAGAATCCTTGAAAGACCAGGCCCGAAGGGAGAAACATGTCCTGGAAAAGGGGCTGGTCAGCCTGGAAGTGATCGCCGGAGTGGCGCCTCTATTCGGCCTGCTTGGAACCGCACTTGGCATGATCAGCGTTTTTCAGGACCTTTCCCTGGAAGGACCGGACCGGGCAGAGTCCCTGAGTCGAGGCATTTCCGAAGCACTGATCACCACCGTTTCCGGATTGAGTGTCGGCATCCCGGCCCTGATTGCTTATGTCCTCTATTCGCGTAAGGTTGAAACTCTGCTGTTGCGCATGGAAGAAGAAATCCTTTTCCTTCATGATCGATTGACCCCAGGACAATCCGGCAACAAAACGACCTCAGCCAAATCAAAACAATAAATTTATAAGAAACAGTTGCAGCTTTTTGAGACGAAACGCAGAACCCCTGCCATCAACCTGGCAGCGCTGATTGACATCCTCTTTCTACTGATCATCTTTTTTGTGGTTTCTTCCAGGATCATTGGTGAAAGCGGGGTCAAGCTTGTACTGCCTTACGACAAAAGCAAAAGCTCCGTTACGGTGGAAATGCCTCTGTTTGAAATGTCCGCGAACGGGAAACTGATGCTTCAGGGTAAACCGGTCTCAGAAAAGAAACTACCGGAAGCACTTCGTCGGTTGAAAAATGAAAACGTCAAAGGCAGTTTACTGATGAACATCGATCGTAAAGTGCCCCACGGCAGGGTGGTTCGGCTGATGAGCGTGGTCCGGGAGTCGGGATTCCAGCACATAGTCTTTGGAACCCAGTCTGCTCAACCTAAATAATTCCAAGGATGGTTTCTGTGCAGCAAAGCATTGACTGGATTTTCAGAATACGGCACGCAACCTGCTCATCTTTTTTCACGGGGACGTATTTTGCATGAAGAATAATGCATTGCCTTGTGTTTCATGGTTCAGGAGAGAATCTGCATGGAATACAGTGGTCGATGCATGACCGAACAATAAAGGAGTAAGTATGTCAAACGGGCTGGGTGGGCTGATCGATGAGCAGTCTTTTGATGATATATACCACACCACTAAATTTCTGGAAGACGTCAGCATGCTGATGTCCGTCGAAATCGGACGCTGTGAACTGACGGTCCGCGACGTCCTGGCTTTGAAAGTCGGATCGCTGGTGGAATTCAGCAAGGTGGTGGGAGAGCCGATGGATATCATCATTGCCGAGCGCCTGATGGCCCGTGGTGAAGTGGTCGTCGTCAACGAACGCTACGGTGTACGGATCAGTGAAGTGACCCGGCCTGATGAAAAAATCGGGGACCGCCGCGAGTAATCCCGGAAACCCCGGTATAGCCCTCCCCCTCCAAGGCCATAGCGTAAGCGCTCTGCTTTACGTCCACATTCTGGGAATTCCTAAATTTTCTTTTCTCCAAAAGTGCTATAATCGATGAACAGGATCGGCTCCAAATACATAGCCGTA